>CABUAP010000194.1 GCA_902489675.1 uncultured Azospirillum sp.
CGTCGCCTTTAAAGGAAAGGTTATATTGATTATTTTGATTGATGGAAGTTGTTCCGCCGTCAATATTGTCATTAATAATCCAAGCGCCGCCGCCGGCGGTGTCAAAGGTCAGTACAGGACGTGATGATGAAGAAGTTTCAACATAAATGCCGTTATAAATTTTGCCCCGATTATCTTCGGTATAGTTGCCGGAAAAGAAGCGTTCTTTGCCGTCAGCGGTGAAAGTAAGGTTTTTGGTTGTATAAATGCCTCCGCCCAGAGTAAAGTCGGAAGTTGATGAGGTTTTAACATAGTTATTTAAGAAATCGCCGGTGATGTTGCCGATGGTACCGGTATTATAAATCGCCCCGCCGCGGGCATAAGTAACAGCTGTAGCAAAGTTACCTTCAAAAGTAGTATTGATTATACTGTCAATGGTTCCGCCGGTCGATATTGCACCGCCTCGTGCGTAAAGCTTGAGTGTATTGACATTGTTACCTTTAAAAATAGTATTTTTAATGCTGCCAATGTATCCTTTCATTGTTTGGTCATCAGCATAAACGTTCATAATTGCGCCGCCAGTGGTCAGACAGTTTTGACAGCTGGTTGAGTTGCTTTCAAAGATACTGTTTTCGATACTGCCGATGATATGGTAATTATCAATGGCGGCGGCGCTGCCGTGATAGTTGAGACTGGACGAAACATCATTGGTACCGGTGCGGATAACTTTATTGTTTTTAAAAGTGCTTCCGGTAATCAAATTAATGGTTGAGCCTTCATTATTATCAATGGCAACGCCGTGGGCTCCGCCGAGGGAGTTTTCCGCACTTTCCATGATATTATTTTCAAAAGTTACATTTTTGATGGTGCCGATAGTGCTGTAAGTATTGAGGATAATTCCACCGTGCGGCGCAAGGTTGGTGGAATAAATATAGTTGTCTTTGAAAATACTGTTTTCTATGTTGTCAATGTTGCCGTTAAGTGAGGCATTGTCGAGTGAGCCGCCGTTTGAAATAAGCCCGCCCCAGAGTTGTTGGACAGGATTGCTGCTTTTATTGCCTTCTACGACCAGGTTACTCAGAAGGTTGATTTGTCCTTTGTTAAGAATCAATCCGCCGATCAGTTTGTCGGTGCTTTGGGTTTCGTTGTTTTTGAAAACAACGTTTTCCATGGTCAGGGTACCGCCGTTGACGATGTTGTGCGCGGTCGTATTCCATGATGCATTGTCGGAGCCGATGTTTTTGAGAGTGAGAACAGCCCCGGTGTTTATGGTTATCCCTTTGTTGCCGTTGCCGTTGATACCAAAGCCTTTGCCGTCGATGGTGAACTCTTGTGAGAGTGAACCGAGATCGGTATCTGCATCAATATTGTTATTTAAAACATACTCTCCGCCGGCAGCAACGGCATTTTGCCAGTCTGAAAAGCTGCCTATTTCGGCAGCACTGGCTGCAGACGACAAAAGGGTTGTGGTTGTCAGCCAGATGGTTGTGTTGATTAATCTTTTAGTCATAATAAGTTCCTTGCTTAATTAAAACCGTCGTTTTTTTGTAACATAAAAATGATACGGCCAAAGTTTGCAAAATTCAAGACATATGTCTATTTATCAACAAAGTACCGGGTTCGTTCAAACATTATGATCTTGCCTAAATAAAACGACCATTTTTTTGCGGCAGCTAAAAACTGCCGCATTAAAGAAAACAGATGCTGATATCGGTTTGCAGGATTGGGTTTATCCGAAAATTTTTAACCGCTCGTTCATCGGCAGAAAACTTTTTTCGTCTGCCGGTTGTTCAATGCTGCCAAACGGCATCTGTGCCAGCAGTTGCCAATGGCCGGGCAGGTCAAAAGCAAGCTTAACTTCGTCATCAATCAGCGGGTTATAGTGTTGCAAAGAAGCCCCGATGTTCTGTTCGGCCAGTGCCAGCCAAATCATATATTGCAGCATACCGTTTGACTGAAGCGACCATTTGGGGAAGTTTTCGGCATAAAGGGGAAATTTCTTCTGCAGACTTTCGACCGTGTCGGTGTCTTCAAAAAAGAGGATGGTTCCGAGGCCTTTTGTAAAGGTCTGAATTTTTTCGATTGTTTGCGGCATTTTGTCTTCTGGGACAATTTTGCTTAGTTCGGTTAAAACAATATCCCAAAGTTTGCGGTAATAATCGGCATATAAAACCACAATACGCGCCGATTGGGAGTTAAAAGCTGTGGGGCAGAATTTAACGGCATTTTCTATCATTTCGCTGATTTTTGCTTCCGGCAGAATTGGTTTGTTTCCCAAATTGTAGATGGATCTTCTTTCGGCAAATAAGCTGCTCAATTCTTTATTCATTCAAAAATTCTCCTGATTTATGTGTTATATGTTCCTAATATATAGTCCGTCGTATTGCGGATGAAAAGCTTTTTAATATTAAAAATCAGCGTGCGGCACGGCGCATAAGCGCGGTGACGACATTGATGTCATCGGGCTGCCGTGGGTCTTCACTGATCATGTTGCTGCGTTCAAAACCGCATTTTTGACAACGATGGACAATCTGCCAGCCTTTGTTGGAATTATAAACCATCCCGATTGGTTCCATTTGTCCGCCGCATTCGCTGGCACGGTCGCCGGGGATGACATCAACATGGAGAGAATATAGGCAAAACGGACAATGGTTGCGGTAGCTTCCGCCGGTCAAAGGCAGAACCTCTTTGCCGCAGTGGCTGCAGACAAAGCCGG
>CABUAP010000195.1 GCA_902489675.1 uncultured Azospirillum sp.
TTTTTTTGATAAAAGTATTGAGATAAAACAATATAATTATATTGACTAAACAAAATAATTAAACCAACATAAGGAGAAAGGAAATAGCGTTAGTTTACGTTACAGACATTGAATATCAGGCAAATATGAAAGTATTTGTCGTTAATGAGAGGTATCAGGCTGATTTATGTTTTTTCGAGGTTGATCGAGATTACAAGGCCAATACGGAGGCAAAATGGTTTTTTGAAGATAAGGACTATAAAGCGACGGTTAAAATATATTGGGTTGAACATGAGTATCAGGCAGATCTTAAAGTCTTTCGGGTTACGCAGGAACACCTGGCCGGTTGGCAAAAGAGCCACCGTTTGATTACGAGATTGGGAAAATACACATATTAAAGGAGATAAAAAATGACAGAGGAAGTTAAAAAAGAAACCCCAAAAACAAAATTGCCCGGCTTGCCGCCGTTGGCTGCGTTTATTTATGCGGTTCTCATTTTTATTATGACCATGGGGTGCCTTAAGGTATTTCTTATTATGGGGTTCAGGGTGAATCCTGATGAAGCCGGAATATTGTCATTTTTTGCCGGAGCGTTTTTTGCCTATATCGGCAATAAAGGCGTTAGAGCCATGTTTAAGCTGAGAGAACTGTCGAAATAAAGGATGTCGGTTATGGTTAGGATATTGCACGCGGCAACTTGGAACTTTGGCTATGGTTCTGTTGGTTCACCCAGCAAGAACGACAAGACGAAAGTTCAAAAAGCCCTTGAATATCTGCGGAAAAATAATGTGGATATTGTTTTGGCGCAGGAAATTTTTGATCCAAGCGAGTTGCGGCGTCTTTATCCTAACCAGATTTATTCCGATATCCCCGTTTATAATCCTCAAGGGCAAGGATTATGGGGCGCGATGGATTTTTCGATCGATACGCGCAATAACAATTGCCGCCCTAAATGGGGAACAGCGATATTGGCTGCCGAGAATGTCAATTTGAAAAAAATCGAGTTAAAATATAGCACGGCCTATCCGGGAAGTATGACTGTTGCACAGATTGCAGGAACGGCTATTGCCGTTATTTCCATGTATGGCAAAAATGTCTGCGATTATGAAAAAGTAACGGCTTTTTCGTATTTGGCCAATCTGCACCGGTGTTTATCCGATATCGCGCCGCTGCTGGACGGCTTTTCTTCCGCCAAAAGATTTATTATTGCCGGCGATTGGAATGCCGGGCCGCAATGGGATAAGGGGAAGTCGCGCAAGAATTTTAACTTTTTTGAACGGTTGACGACCTTTGATCTCAAGGATTGTTTGGGGCATTTTCCTGACGGCGGTTATGAAACAACATTTAAACATAATGGCAATCGACAAATAGACTGGATGTTTGCCAACCAGACGTTTTCGGTTCATAATTCGCATGTTGATTATGCGGCGGAGATTGAGGATTTATCTGATCATTACCCGATAATTGCGGAATTTGAGATATGAAAAAGGGTAATGTAATGTTTTGGAAATACTTATTTTTAAGCTTTATTGTATGTTTTCCTGTTCAGGCACGGGAAAATGCAAACGGTGTTAGCGAACGGAATAATTATGAGCTCTTTATTATCTGTATAGCGATTTATTTACTTTTTAAAGCAGTGGGGGTTATCTGGCATTATCGCTGTCCGAAATGCAAAAAATGGTGGGTAATGCGACAGGAAAAGAAAGAACTGTTGAATACGGATGTTATGACCGAATCCAGAAAAGAAGAAATAAAAGACAATAACGGAAATGTGCTGCGGGTAGAGGAAGTAAAGATTCCCGTATTGGTTCGTCATTATGAAATTTGGCGAAAATGTAAACATTGCGGACACCTTGTTAAGATTTTTGAAGATGAGAAGGAAGAAAAATACGACAGGACAATGCTTAAATAATGAGAGGAAACAGACATGCGGAAAATTAGTTGGCTGGCGATTTTGTTGATAGGCGGATGTACGTTGATAATAGAACAGAGTAATCTTGTTTCCTTGAATGATTCTTCAGAATTCCGCTTTCTGGATGAACAGCTATTCGTACGCTCGTGCCGGCAGCTCAAAGAAGAAAGCTATGATATTTTCTATGCGGCGGAAAATCAGAAATGTCTGAAAGAGAATGCCAAACAAATGCAAAAGCTGTTCGAACAGATTGAGCAGACGAATGATTTAATTAAGAAAGAGAAACTTCTTGATGACGTATTGGCAGGTTCTGAAAAGTTTGATGCCTGCAAAATATCTAAGGGGTTAATCGTTGCCGGTTTTGCTGAACAATCTAATGACAGCGCTGTTGCATACTGGAAGCGTGATAAAATAATCGCTTATTTTACCCAAGCCTATCGGATTTGTGAAAACAGAGAATATTTTGATAAGAATGATGGAAACCGTATTGTTGCGGATTATCAAACTGTGGCGCGGCAAAAAGAGAAAAATATGCCGAAGATAGAAAAATTTAAGGAATTAAAAAGCGACATTTCCTCTCAAAATCAGATGAATAAAAAGATTGCGGCGCTTTTAGCCGAGGACAATCCGATTATAAGAAAAATGCAACAGGCGGCTCCGGATTTTATACGGGTAAAGGTTAATAAGTGTCCGATTATCTTCTTTGTACAGTTTCTTAAAGAAGATGCGGCAAAGTTTAATTCTGATTTTGCTTCTGCAAACAATTATCAATTTA
>CABUAP010000196.1 GCA_902489675.1 uncultured Azospirillum sp.
AATGAAAAAGAGTTTTTAAGACTTATCAGCGATTCTATTCGAAAAAGACGATTAGCCGGCAAAATTTCCAGTGAAAAATTGTCCGAGCTGAGCGGTATGGATTATTCATCTATTAACTTGATTGAGAATCAAAAGCAAAATCCGCGCTCCTACTCGCTTTATAAACTGCTTTTCGCTTTGGACATTGATATTACCAAAGATTTGAAAGAGGATATATCGCAGCAGGACGTAAAAGACAAAATCATCCGCAAACTCAACCTTATGACTGATTCTCAAAAGGAATCCCTGCTAAAGCTGATGGACAATTTTGAAATAATCGCCAAGTAAAACGCCTTAAGGTTTACCATTCCACCAAGCATAGTCCCCATTAGATTTATACGGCACATTATTCATGCTATAGAGTTCCTCTATGCCGGTATTGTAACCGCCCATACCGCACATCGTATTCGCGCGGGCGGCTAGCGGCATATTTTGCGAAATCTGATTATAATTTTCCAAGCCATAATTCAGTGCTTGGCTCAATGCGTCGCATTGAGCCTTAAATAAAGAATTAGGAAAAGCTAAGAACTCATCTTCAAAATTCTTGAACCAGGCTTCATATTTTCCCGGAAATAACAAGTCCCCCTGTTCGGTTTTTAACACGACAATATCAAAGCGCTGTTCTTTGGAACCTTTGCAGGAAACAGACTTCAGGCTTGCGATTCTGCCTCTCAACATTTGATATAAAGAAGTCCCGGAAGATGCGTCTTCAATCAAAGTTATAGTCCGCCCTTGTGCAATTTGTTCGTATTTATCAGACACTTCCAGAACCTTTCTTGTTAATTCAGGAAAATCAAGTCTACTGCGAAACACCTCCAACAAATAATATTTTTGATCCCTGCCAATTCCTAGTACCACACAAGCAGAATAAGCGTTTCTTTCTAAGGTTTTTGTCGCAGTATCCCATGATAGAATAATTACAGCAAAATAAGGTTGCTGCTGATAATATTGCATCCACTCTTTTTTTATCATTCCGCTGTCGATAGGCATTGGATTCTGCTGATACTGCGCGGAAAATACAAAAGAGCTCATCGAATTTCGATAACTGTTTACAACTTTTTCGCCTTCGCGTTCCGGATGCAGCAATTCTCCTTTTTTCCGCTCATATGTCATTATCATTTTGGTAATACGATTTTTTATTTGCCATTTTTCATCTTTTAGAGACAATTTGCTTGTTTCCAAAGATTGCTCTTCTTTCATGTCCAGCTGCATCATATATGGAAAAAGCGCCGCAATAGCCTTAATTTCGCCTCTTACCGCAACATTGACCAATTGCATCAGCATCGCCTGCTTTTTGGTAATGCTGATGGTTTTGCCCTCTTGCTGGATTTTGATTTTTTGTTCCAAAACAGCATCCAGAAGTTTGAGCGTGTTTTTGCTTCCTTTCGGTCTCCCTGCAGGATTACCCGAACGCCCTTTCTGAAATCGCGAATGTTTGGGCGGATTTTTATAGCCGCTTTCACTCATTGATTTTCTCCAATTTTTTTTGCAATAATTGCTCATATGATTTTTGCGAACTCAGATGAATAGCCCAATTTCCAGTTAATTCGTGATACCGACGGATAATCGTGTCGATATACAAGGGCTCATACTCGATTCCATAACAAACGCGTCCGGCCTTTTCAGCCGCAATCAGTGTTGTTCCGCTGCCGAGAAACGCATCCAGCACAATATCGCCGCGTTTAGAAGCATCCAAAATCGCATCGCGAACCAATTCCACCGGTTTGACTGTCGGATGCATTTTAAGATTTTTCTGTTCCGAACCAAAGCTGTTAACACCGACATAATACCAAACATTTGTCCGATAACGGCCGTGTTTGCCTAATTCGACATTATTGATATGAGAACCTTTGCCGTTCTGAAAAACAAGAATCAGCTCATGCTGCGAACGATAAAAACTTCCCATTCCGCCGTTTTTCTTGCACCAAACCACCATATTCAGCATTTTAGGATAGATATTTCGCGCCGCTGAAAGCAGCTCGTATATGTGCCGCCAATCCATGCAAACATAATGAATGGAATTTTCAGCAGAATATTTGGCTGTATTCGCCATTGATGTTTTCAAAAACGAAATAAATTCAGCCTCATTCATCTCGCCGGAACCAAAGGCAAACTCTTTATGCTTCGTTTGACCGGCTCCACAAACATGTCCTTGAATTTTAACATTGTACGGCGGGTCAATAAAAACCATATTGGCTTTAACCTCTTCAAACAAACGCAGATATGTTTCCTCTTGCAGTGAATCTCCGCAAATAACTTTATGCTTTCCCAGCAACCAGACATCGCCATGTTGACTGACTATTTCATTTTCCGGCACATACGGAACGGAATTAAGTTTTTCATCCGCTTTTTCGTTAGGTTTATTATCGGCCAAAAGAACATCTATCTCCTTAAAATCAAACCCGGTAATATCCAGATTCAATTCGTCTTCAAGATTCAGAGCCAGTTTCTCAATTTCTGAAAATTCCAGCTTCAACAAATCCGTATCCCATTGACCATTCTCCGATAATTTATTGTCTGCTATGCGATAAGCCCGTTTTTCCGCTTCAGAAAGATGTATGAGACGAACTACCGGAACTGCTTCCAGTTTTAACAGTCTCGCGGCCAACAG
>CABUAP010000197.1 GCA_902489675.1 uncultured Azospirillum sp.
CAAAGCAAAAGGGAAAAGGCTTGGGGGTGTGAAGAGAATCAGAAAAGCGGGTAAGTTATTGCCGATTTTATCGATCGGACTTGTTTTTTAGATAAAATAGAGTATTGTAGTTATATCGAATCATTAAAAAGGTTTAAATCCCATTATATTAATTTTTGCCATTTTGCAGTTTGCTTGAGTTAAAGCGCAGAAAGGCGGCAGCTAAAGTGAGCAGAACATGAAAAGATATCAAAATGCTTCGGAACTTTATGATGTTTTTTACAAAGAGCGCAAAGAAGATATTGCTTTTTACAATCGCTTGTTGACGGAATACAAAAGCCGGCTGGATAACAACCGAGTGATTGAAATCGGCGCCGGTACCGGACGGGTTTTGCTGCCGATTGCCGAGAAACATCCGGATCTTGAATTTCATGCGGTTGACGTGATCGGGGATGAAATTGCAGTGCTGGCCGAAAAGGCACGAGCGCGCGGAATCGGTAATATTGTTCCTCATGTGGCGGATATCAACGCATTTGAAAGTGATAAAAAATTTGCTTTTGCTTTTGCGCCGTTTCGGGTATTGCAGCATTGTCAATCGGTTGAAGAGATGGATCGTTTTGTTAAAAGTACCAAAAATCTGCTGACTGAAAACGGCCGTTTTACATTTGATTTGTTTAATCCGTGGTTGCATATGATGGTGCGTGAAGGTGTGGTTTTTGACGGTAATTATCATGATGATGACGGTAACCGCATTAACCGTCGGGTGGAAATTAACAAGCGCGACTATTTCAAACAAACGCAAAATATCGAGGAATATTATTCGGTACAATATACGGACGGCAAAACCGATAAATTTGAATGGCTCTATACCACCGGTTATTTTTTCAAAGATACGGCATCGCTGGTGCTGGAGAAAAACGAGCTGACGGTGGAAAACCTGTACGGACATTTTGATCGTACGCCGTTCGGGCAGGGTGAATATCCGGGTGAGTTGATTTTTGACTGTGTCAAAAAGAGGAAGGGAAGATAATGTCGGCGGTTGAAAATTGGCAAAAACTGAATGTTTGTCGACGGGGGTTGGTATCCTCTTTTTTGCGACATTATCAGGCGGCCGGATACCGGGAAGCGGCGCCGCTGCCGGTTACTTCCAAACAAGATGAAAGTGTGATTTTTGTCGGTGCGGCGATTTCGGCATTGAAAAAAGATTATATTTATCCGGGAAAGCTGCCTGTCGGCGGGCTGGTGCTTGCACAGGATTCGATCCGTACGCGCAACATTAAAAATATGCTGGCGGATGATTTTAATCCGAAATGGGGTTCTTATTTTACCAATATTGATACTGTTTTTCCTTATGAGCGCAAAGATGAAGCTTTTGCGCAGGCTTTGGCCTTTTTTTCCGACAAGGTGAAATTGGCTCCCGAGGATTTGTTGCTGCGGGTACGTTCGGAAGACCAAGAACTGTATCGGCTGGTGCGGGAAAGCGGCTGGCCGGCGGTAGAAGTCAATGCTCACCCGGAAAAATATTATCGCCATACGGTCGGTATTGACGGTGTTTACGGGGAAAACTTTAATTTTGCCGTTCGCCATAGATATAGCGGGGAATATTCTGACGTCGGTAATTTTATTATTTTCCGCGATCAGGCGAGCCGGCGGCCGTTGTTTATGGAAGTCGGTTTCGGCGATACGGTGATCATGCAGGCCAAATACGGGTTGGATCATGTGATGGATTGTTATCCGTTTCCCCAACATCCGGCGTTGGATAAGAATTATAAATTTAAAGATTGTATTATTACTTCACAGGCAATGATGCGTGAGGGATTGCAGCCGTCCAGCCGTGACGAGCAGAGCAAAATTCTCTATAAATATTTGCGCGGCGTTTATTATTTTGCCAAGCAAGCGGAGCTAAAACCGCAGGAATTGTCGCGGCTGCTGTATCATTCGGAAGCAATGATTTTTGGCGATGTGCGGGCGCAGCCTGCCATGACGGCGTTGTTTGCCGCCAAAAGCGGCCGTATTGAGGAGTTGAATCGAGGAACTTTGTTAAGTTTACAAAAAGGAAGGAGTGAGAGATGATACCGGCAAAATTAAAAAAAGGCGCTCATATTCGGGTGATTGCCCCTTCGCGCAGTTTGGGGATTGTCAGCGAAGAGTGTCGGCGAATCGCCTGCGAACGTTTGGCGGAAATGGGATTGAGCGTTTCTTTCGGCCGTCATGCGGAAGAAACGGATGAATTTTGTTCTTCTTCGGCAGCATCGAGGCTGGCCGATCTGCATGAGGCTTTTGCCGACAAGACCGTCGATGGGATTTTGACCGTGATCGGCGGGTTTAATTCGGTTGAAATTTTGGCCGGTATTGATTATCGCCTGGTTGCCGAAAATCCGAAAATTCTGTGTGGTTTTTCCGACATTACCGCGCTGGCAAACGCGATTTATGCCAAGACCGGTTTGGTTACTTATTCGGGGCCGCATTTTTCCTCTTTCGGTATGTTGAAGGGAATCGATTATACGATCGAATATTTTAAAAAATGTTTGTTTCAGAGCGAACCGTTTGAACTGTATCCGGCAGCCGAGTGGGCGGACGATCCGTGGTATCGGGATCAGGAAAAACGCAATTTTATTAAAAAT
>CABUAP010000198.1 GCA_902489675.1 uncultured Azospirillum sp.
GGTCTGCTTTCCATTTTTACCTCATAGTCTGATCAAAAAGATGATTATTCTATAGACTGCAGAAGTCAAAATGTAAAGCGGCTTTTATCCGCAGCCGTTTTTTTATAAATTATCGTTTGCTATTTTCACAAAATAAATATAATATTGAAAAAAATTCTTGAACAAACCATAAACCGGCTGATACAATGAAAAAAATATTACTTTATCTCGCTGTTTTCTCAACTCTTTTTGTCTGGAATGTCCGGGCTGACGAAATGGATGCCATGCTGTTTGAGCCGGCACCCAAAATTACTGCGGCCAAAAAGAAACCAAAAGCGCCGGCCAAGACGTCAATTGCGCCCTCGGTTCAAGGCGGTGTGGTGATGAAGCCTGAAACGATCAGTGATCTTGAGTTTGAAAGCATTGAAGAAGCCCTGCCCGAAGAAGACACGGCCGCATCAGCCCAAGCGCCGATTGCACCTAAACCGACAGTTGTTGCAAACAAAAAATCAACAAAAGGAAAAACACAGAAATCTTTGACCGAAGCAATCCGCGAAACTGCCGGAGAAGACTATGAAGAAGACAGCTCGCCGCTGGCCGGAACCTGGGTTGAAAAACTGGCAAACTCCACTCTGAGCTCCACGGACGAAGATGATGAAAACAGCAAAAGCGGCAGCGAAGTCGGCAGTATCAATTTGGAAAACATGGTCAACAATTCCAAAAACAGCAACCGCCGTTCCAATGCTTCGGTTTTTGACATTTCGGGGATTATGCTCCGCATGAATCTGCCGCAGGCGGAAGCAACCATGGCTAAACGCGGGTTTAAAAAAGTTTCGCAAAAATTTGAAATTCCCAATTTCATTAAATGGCGTTTTGAAGAACAATGCCGCAATGCCGGCGTGGTCGGTTATGAACGGCTTGCCAGCTGTGTGGTCAAAGCGGCCAAAGAAAACAAACATCAGTATGTCGAAAGCGAAAAATTCGTTAAATACGACACTCAGGAAGAAATCAGCATTAACCTGACCAGCAATTTTACCAACAACAAAATTTATAAAATTGTATACAAGAGTATGTCGGCCCGCAAAATTCAGGGAAGCGGACAAAAAGTGCAATATCTGCGAGATATCAAAGTTTACGATTTCTGGCGCAAGATCAACCGTAAATACGGCGTTCCCGATAATCGGGAAGACGTTATTTGGGGCATGGGCGGCAACAAGCCTTATATGAAAGCGGCAACAGGTTTTCTGCTGTTGGAAGATCCGATGTTAAAAGAGCTTGATTATACCCGGATGTCGCGCGAAGATCAAAAGTATATGAACACCAATCTTTATAATTTCTAAGAAACGCTATGAATGAAAAAATCAATATTTCGGAATTGATCTGTACCCGGATCAGCCATGACCTGATCGGCAATATCGGCGCCTTTGCCAATGCGGTTGAACTCATGGAAGATGATGACGACGATTTTATCGATGAGATTAAAAACACGCTAAAAACCAGTTCCAACGTGTTAACCGCAAGGCTGAAGTTTTTCCGCATGGCGTTTGGCCTGAGCAATGCCAATTTGGAAAATATCGAAGTTGTTAAAACAACCACCGAAAACTACCTGCGGACGCTCAACCTCGGACATCCGATAGATGCCGACATAAAGATCATCAACAGCCCTTTTAACCGGGCAATCATGCTGGCCTGTATGTGTGCGGCGGAAGTTATTGTCCGCGGCGGTACGGTCAAAGTCAGCAGTACACGGCAGGCCATTATCATTTCTGCTGTCAGCGACAGTCCGCTGGCACAAAATAAAATAGCCGCTATGCAGACTGTGTTGGAAGGAGGAACTCCTGAAAACACATCTCAATATGCCCCGCTCTATTATCTGCAAAAAATTCTAAATGACGAAGAACGAAAATTAACAATTAATGTTTTAAGCGGCTTTTCTCTCCTGATCAGCTAAGGTTGAGCGGGTAATTTCAGGATTAAAGTCTTAAACCGCTCCGATATAAAAACAGAGCGGTTCTTTTATGGTTCGAACGTCTCTGCCAACAAGTAGATGTAGACATTCCAGCCCTGCTGTCAGGCTTGCATAGCCATTGGGCTGGATGATTGTGGTTCGGAACAGCTAATAACACTTGCGTTAGCTCATGGAAATTTATTATATTCCTTACTGCCCTCGAGTTTACTCAGAGCTGAAGACTAAATGTTGGGAACGACACCGTTCCACGTCTTTGAGCGTGGCCAAAACGTTAGGTTTGTATCAGTTGTAGAACCCTCGAGTTTACTCGGGGATATCTATCAAGTTTATTTTTAATTTTCTGCCACAAAGATGCTAAAAGCAAAAGCCCCGCCGGTCACGTTGGTGGGACTTCTTCTTTTACAAAGGCTTTGAAATGATCTATTTTCCGCCAATTTACAAAGCCATTGAAACAGCAAAGCTTACTTGCTCTCCGCCAATAAGTCAAAATCCGTCATCGGGCGGCTTTGTCCCTTATCTTCATCAAGTATTTTTCGATATACTCGGTTGCAAACAACCGGTTCGCTGCGACGGTATCTTGCTTTGACAGTTTCGTTAA
>CABUAP010000199.1 GCA_902489675.1 uncultured Azospirillum sp.
ACATCCGTCCGCCGTCTTCTTTGTTTTGCGCATCGCCAAACCGTTTTTGCACCGGATACTATCGCCAAAAAACGAAAACAAGAACCGTTCTCCCCCTGCCTGCCGCTATCATTAATTTTTGCCGGCTGCCTTCAACACCCTGCCGAACAACCGGGAATTTCCTGCGTACAAAAAAGGCCCCGCCAGCCTAGCCGGTGGTTTTCTTATCACAAAAAAACGGAAGAACTTTCGCTCTTCCGTTTTGTTAAATCTCAATCAGCCTCAACTATTCGGCTTTTTTAGATTTCTTTTCAGCCTTTTTCTCTGCTTTGGCTTCTTCTTTTTTAACTTCTTCCTCAACGGCTTTTTCAGCAGCTTCGGCAGCAGCTTTTTCGGCAGCTACGCGAGCCAGATCTTTGGCGCCTTTGGCATTGACATCGCGGTCAACCAATTCGATCACAGCCATCGGAGCGGCATCGCCGTAACGGATACCGGCTTTCAGAACACGGGTATAACCACCGTTGCGTTCTTTGTAGCGTTCGGCTAAAGTAGAGAACAATTTGGCAACAACTTCGTTATCGCGCAAAAAGGCCAAAGCCAAACGACGGCTGTTCAGATCACCTTTTTTGGCAAAAGTAATCATATTGTCGGCAAAAGTTCTCAGTTCTTTTGCTCTCGGCAGGGTAATCGTAATCTGCTCGTGGGTCAGCAAAGCATTGGTCAAGTTAGAGAACAAAGCTCTTCTCTGGCTTCTCGGCATATTAAATTTTCTGTGTTTATCACCATGTCTCATGGCTGTTTCCTTTCATTTCTCTGATGCTTTGACAGGCAAAGCGGGTAAAATACAAAAGCCGTCACTACCTTCATAAATGCCGGCATTCCGTGAATTTAAAACTCACAATTTCAGGCGCAATATACAGAAGTTTTTTCCTTTTTGCAAGCCTTTTTCTCCCCTTTTTTTCAAACAAAACAAAATAAAACTTGTCTTCTGCCGCTCTCCCCGCTACTCTTGCACAAACAAAAAATATCAGGAGAGAAATAATGCGGCTTCTAATCCAACGTGTCAAAAAAGCTTCGGTTACGGTTGACGGACAACAAGTGTCGGCGATCAACAGCGGACTGCTCATATTCATTGGCGTTTTCAAAAACGACAGCCGGGAACAAGCCGCCGCACTCGCCAAAAAAGCCGCCGCGCTGCGCATTTTTGAGGATGAGGCCGGCAAAATGAATCTCTCGGTCAAAGATATTGGCGGCAGTGCGCTGGTTGTTTCTCAATTCACGCTGGCCGGCGACACCTCCCGCGGCAACCGTCCCGGCTTTGACAATGCCGCCCGACCGGAAATCGCAAAACCGCTCTACGAATATTTTTCCGAATGTCTGCGAGCCGAGGGAATCGAAGTGCAAAACGGCATTTTTCAGGCCGAAATGGCGGTCGAACTGATCAACGACGGCCCGGTCACCTTTATGCTCGAAAAATCCCCTATTTGAAATCTTTATAAATGCGCGAAGCAACCGGCCCCATATCATTTTGATATTTACCGTGATATAGTTTTATATCGCCCGCGGTTTTCCAAAAAGTAATCTGCGCAATCGGCATATTTTTATACAATCTGACCGGCATTGTCGCATAGAGATGAAAAGTGACATTGCATTTGCAGCCGATGTCAAACAAACCGGAGGTAATGTGAATGAACAACCCCAACCGGGCAATGCTTGATTTGGCGTGCACGATCGGCACATAAAAATCGCTGCCGACAAATTCATTACTGCAACCGAGCAGAAATTCGCCGCGTTTCATCTCATAGCCCTCGTCGGGAATCTCAAACGTTTTGGTATGCGGTTCCTTTTTCGGATCCAGCACCTCATCGGTATACATTACCAGTTTGTCGCCCAAAGTCAGGTCGTAAGAGTTCGTCGTTACCGCCGTTGGCTTAAACGGCTCGATCACAATTTTCCCGTTCAAAACCTCCTCGGTAATTTTATTTCCCGTCAGTATCAACTTTTTTCTCCATTTTTGATATTTGCGGGCAGGAATAAGCCGAATACCCGCCCTCATATAAAGAAACATCCCCCTCGTTCAGCCAAAACGAAATCTGCCCGGTGATCATCCCCGGATATACCCTGAAAGGCTTGGCTGTTACCAGTTCCAACGTCCATTTATGAACCGAACCGGTATGACCGAGATCTGCCGAAACCTGCAAAAACAACCCCAGCCGCCCGGTCGAACTGCGGCCGATCAGCGACATCGCGCATTTGCGGCTGCCGAGCGTTTCAAACGTATGCCCCAGATAAACCCGATCGGGATAAAGGACAAATCCGTCCGCCGGAATTTTTATCGTCTTGTAGCTGCCGTCATCTTCCTTAAATGTCAGCGTTTCCCCCATCCGATAATTATAACTGTTGGGATTGAGCTGATCATCATTAAACGGTTCGATCACGATATCGCCGTTTTCTACATATTTTTTAATTTCCGAACCGGTTAAAATCATCACCGCTTCCTAAAACTTCGTCAGCTCGATTCGGCCGTCCTCAATTCGGCAGCGGCCGCCGATAGGAAAGG
>CABUAP010000200.1 GCA_902489675.1 uncultured Azospirillum sp.
CGCGGCCGGCATTAGGACGAGCGTGAATCTCCGCTTTTTTCTTTTCAACATATCGGATTACCTCCACCTGTTTCTCCACAATTTGAATTTTGGCCTCGCTGCGGCCGACTTTCTGCCCCACCTCATAAAAGGCAAAGCAAAGAGCGGCAACCATAATCATGGTCACCGCCCAGCGTATCAGCTTGTTGATCATCACACCCCCGCAATCAGCAACATAAAGGCACGGGCGACGCTTTCGGCATACTCCGGCTTAAACAGGCAGACAAGAGCCAAGACAAGTGCTGCAACGGCGATCAGATAACACCGGTATTTCTTCAACCTAGCCATAACACCAGCATCCCCCCGAGATATGCGCCAAACAGCCACTCGCCCCAGTTCCAACCTTGTTTACCAAGGGTGTAAAGCTTCTCGAGCTGGCCGCCGAGCCAGTAAACCGCCCCCATCGCCAACCCGGACAGCATTAACCCAACGGATCCGGACGATAGCCCCATCAGGAAGGTCAAAATTAACCCCGACAAACAGGTGCCACAAAAGCCGAAAATCCGCGGGTACTGATACAAATAAACCGACTTTCCTTTGAACGTAATATGCACGGAATAAAGCAGGTCATCAATCAGCTCACACTCCCGGTACTGCGACAAATTCGGCTTGAGTTCGCCGCCCCCGAGCAACCGGCCGATATAAAGCCCCCAACCAAACGCCTGATAACCGGCATAGCAGGCCAAAGCGGCACAAAGGGCATATTCTGCCGTGCCGACCCGGAAGAACCACGCCAGCGCCCCGAAAAAAGCAGCATACCATAGCTTGTTGGCCGGTATGCATTCTTTAAACAACCCGCCGCGCACGCGCCACAAAAAGGCAGAGACCGCAACGATTAAAAAAGAGGTTAAATAAAACATATTTTTCTCCATAAAATAGTTGACTTTTGGTTTCTTATAGGATACAATCACCCATATAAAGAAAGGGTAGAAATGTTTACAATAATTAAAACCGAACGCTTCGATAAATGGCTGGACAAACTGAAAGACCGTCATGCAAGACTGCGTATCCTTGACCGTATTGACAGCATGATTGACGGCAATCTGGGCGATGTTAAACCGGTCGGCGAAGGCGTTTCGGAGACAAGAATCCACTACGGCCCCGGATATCGCCTTTATTTCTGCAAGCAAGGCGAAGTTGTCATTGTTCTGCTTTGCGGCGGCGATAAATCTACCCAAAGCAAAGATATTGAAAGAGCAAAGGAGATAAAAAAATGTCTGAAGTAATTACCCAGGAAGATTGCAAATTAAGCAAATTTGACGTTGCCGACTATCTGACTACTGAAGAAGATATGAAAGAATATCTCGCCATAAGTCTTGAAAGCGACAACCCTGATAAAATTATAAGAGCCATCAACGATATTGCGCGCGCGCGCGGAATGAATGAACTCGCTCAAAAAATGGGGGTCGGTCGCGCAAGTTTATATAAATCGCTGAACGGATCCGTAAAACCCCGTTTTGAAACCATCTGCAAGGCTCTTGACGCACTCGGCTTTCGCTTAAGCGTAAAATGCAAATCCGAGGCTTAATCAATCCCCTTAAAAAATAGATGGTTGCCGCACTCAAAACATGGTTCTTTGCCATCTGCCCACTTGGTACGGGGGAATGCAGCATAAGTGCAATAATGAGTTGCCCCATTGGTGATATCCGCCTTCTCCGCTTCTTTGATAACATCAAAATATTTTGAATAAGCCGAGTACGGCAGATTCGCCAAAATCTGGCTGTTCGGATCGGATTTGTTCCAGCAGGAAAACTGCAGCGGTTTTAGGCAAACCGCGGCCGCTGTCTTCGCCGAAAACCATTTTTTCGAACGCAAACGATTAAAAATAACGCAGGCAACGGCTGTCTGCCCCTGCCTGCTCTCCCCTCTGGCCTCCCCGTAAATGGTTTTGGCCATTATCTCAAAATCGTAATCAGTCATTTTTCAAGCGCCTTACCTATCAGTTTTTCCTTGATATATTGAAGATCCGTTGATATACGGCTCAACGTCGTATCCAGCTTGACCGACGTCATGTTGAAGTTTTTTTCGTTTGCGGTTACCCGATCCTCTAAATTTAAAGTTCGTTCTTTTAGGTTGCTGATTTCTAAACTATTGCTTTGCTGGTTTTGATAAAATACGAAACAGCCATAAAAAAAAAGCCGCCAAACTAACGATTAGACGGTAGTTGTGAGCAACCTTCTTGCCAAGCTCGATTAAATCCTGTTCTGTTTTATTCACTGCCTGCACTCCATAAAAAAGCCTTGAACCCCAACGGGCGCAAGACTTGACTGTAAAAAATGTTTATTATATAAAAGAAAAGTCCGTTGCGCGAACAACGGACGATTTCTCTAACCAAAGGAGCTAAGCCTTAACCTTAACTTCTTTATGAGGTTAGGATATCTTATTTTGGCTTGCTTGTCAAGCCGGAATAAGAATGGGTTTAGCTCCTTGTATTTTTATAAGGAACTAATAATGATAATAAGATTTATGCTAATTATCAGAAAAATCAAGATACTTT
>CABUAP010000201.1 GCA_902489675.1 uncultured Azospirillum sp.
TCCACGTTCTGCTTAATTAGATTGTTTTGTTCCTCCAAAAACTTCGGACATTTTCACTTCTGCCAATGCGTTATTAAGTTCTTTTAATTCAGTTGATGTAATTTCAACATCTGCAGCTTTTATATTATCCTGTAAATGAATCGGTACAATATAAGGTTTTTTGGCCAGCATCCAAGCCAATGAGATTTGTACCGACGTCGCATTTTTGTTCTGGGCTGTATTACGCAGTAGCTCCAAAAGTTTTTGATTGTCCTCAAAACCTTCTTTTGAAAACTGTGGCATATTGGCTCTGTAATCTGTTTTTGCATCAAATTTGCTGTCCTTGGTATATTTGTCGGATAAAAATCCGTTTGCCAATGGGCTGAATGCCACAAAACCAATATTCAGTGCTTCCAAAACCGGAAACAGATTCTCAAAATCGCGGCTCATCATAGAATAACGGTTTTGTGTTGCCGTCAACGGACAAATTTTATGTGCTCGGCGGATGTCTTGTTCCGTTGCCTGAGAAATTCCCCAATGTTTGATTTTTCTGGCCGTTATTAATTCTTGCATAACTCCGGCAACATCTTCAACAGGAACCTCCGGCCAGGGGGAGGGGATAGCGATATTTCCTTAAAAACATTTTTATCCGTTATCAGTTAGTTTTCCGGTTTTAACGGGCCGTAGAAGAATGATGCTGTTGCGCCGCCGTCGATCAAAAAGTCCGCACCGGTAACAAAGGCGCCTTTTTCACTCATCAGAAGTTCAGCGACATTCGCCACCTCGTCGGCCGTTCCGGGACGTCCGGCCGGACATTTGGCAAACATATTTTTATAAAAATTACCCCTCGGACCGTTAAATTCATCAATTGCTAACGGCGTAACAATAATTCCCGGAGAAATAGAATTAATCCGCGCGCCCCGCTCACCCCATTTGACGGCTTCGGCCATCACTCGTTTAACGTTGCAGCGCTTGGCCATTTGATAGGCATGCAGGGTATCTTTAATATTTTTCGGCTGCAAAATATCAAGGCTAAGCAGTTCTTCGGTTGGCGTTGTTGCCAGTTGCTCATCAGCTTCCGGTGTCAGTGCCGGCATCCGGTGTCCCGACTGGCTGGAAATCGTTACACCGGTACCGCTTCTTTTAATGACTTTGCCGGTTTCTTCCAATAAAACCGCCGTACCATACAGGTCAACCTTTAATATCGTTTCAATCGGTGCCTGACTTGGAGATACACCCGCGGCGTTAATCAGCATAGAAATTTCTCCATATTCCTGTCCTTTGGCTATCATTTTCTTGATAGATTCACGAGAAGACAAGTCCATTTCTATCGCTTCGACGTCAAACCCGGCTTCAAGCATAATTTTTGCAATTGTTTCTGCATTGGCTAATTTATTATCGCCGACAATGATTTTTTTATCATTTCCCATCCGGCGAGCGATTGCCATGCCGATCTGTCCCGCACCGACCAGCAGTATAACATCTTTAGACATATTGTTTCTCCTTATTTTAGTTTGTTATATTCTTCATCCGTTACCGGTTCCAGCCATTCTGCCGATGCTCCCTCTGCCGGAACGGTTATGGCAATATGCGTAAACCAACTGTCTTTGGCCGCGCCATGCCAATGTTTGATCTCCTCGGGAATATTAACAATATCACCGGGTTTCAGTTCTTGTGCCGGTTTTCCCCATTCCTGATACCAGCCGCGACCGGAAACCACCAGCAAAGTCTGCCCGGTTTTATGATGAATATGCCAGTTGTTGCGGGTTTTCGGTTCGAAAGTAACATTTGAAGCATTAATTCCATCTTTTGTCAGGGACTGCAAATAACTTTTGCCGATAAAATATTTTACATAAGCGATATTTTCAGAACCTAAGCCGAACAAAACATCTTTTACACCGGTTTGATTGGCAATTTCCAAAATTTCTGCGATTTGTTCATTAGTTAAACCATTATGCTTGCCAATGTCTATATGGCCTTTTAGTTGGTTGTCAACATTACCTAAAGATGCCAGCATCGCAATCGTCGCCAACTCTCTGGTTTGCCAATCAACATTATCCCGGGCAAAAATATCGCCGAACAAATGTGCTTTCAAAAATTCGTCAATGATTGGTGCAAATTCATAAACTTTACCTGTAACAGGTCGCCCGACAAGCTTGGTCTGATTTTCCGTGCCATAGTTAAGGCTGCTTCCTTGCGGTTTGGCACTTGGAAGTTTACCTTGTTCGTCCTTGTAACCGCGTTCTTCTTCCAACAGCATCAAGGTGTTTAAGGCATTCAAACTTCTCGGAAAACCGCAATAAGCATAAGTTTGCACCAAAATTTCCTTAAATTCATTGACGGTAACACCGGCATTTAAACCTTCTATCAAGGCTTGTTTTAAGCCATCCTGATTTCCTCGGGCAGCATAAGAAGCTGCGGTGGCTATTGATTTTTGTTTGGCATTTAAACTTGTTTCGGCCATGGCATTTTCTCCTAAGAAGAACATTGTTCCTAAAATAACTGAAGTTAAAATATTTTTTATCATAACAGT
>CABUAP010000202.1 GCA_902489675.1 uncultured Azospirillum sp.
TGTTTTGCGTTTTTTTAATGGAGAAATCTGTAATGAGCCCGGCCGAAATCAAAATAACTGCCCGCAATCCGATCGACATGGTTGAGTATATTCTCAACCGTCAGGCTTATGAGCTGGAACGGCGCAGCACCAACGAAGTGGTGGTGGAAATCAAAGGCCGCTGGAACGAGATGCTGTTATTTTTTTCTTGGGAAGAATCCATGCACTGCCTCCATGTTTCTTGCCTGATCAATATTGAAGATAAACAAAAAGACCACAATAAAATTTTCGAACTGCTGGCACTCATTAACGATGATTTGTGGGTCGGGCATTTTTCTTATTGGACCGAGCAAAAAATGCCGGTTTTTCGCTACGCATTATTTTATAATCCCGAAAATAATGATTTTTCAGCCCAATTGAACAATGTGATGGAGATTGCGGTTAAAGAATGCGAGCGGATGTATCCGATATTTAATGTTGTCCTGACCAAAGGCATGGATCCCCGGCAGGCGCTTTATCCGATGCTGCTGGAAACACTCGGCCAGGCCTGAACGGCCGAACCCGGAATATTAAACTCATACGATCTTTTTTTTTGCGTGGCAAAAAAAGGATCGTTTTTTTGTTACGGGAAACATCATATCAGAGAATTTATCAAAAGTCATCTAAATAGTTATTTTTGAACAAATTTTACAATTTCAGAAAATGCTTGTCAAACCCTCCGTTTTATCTCAAAAAAACGATCGTTAAAATTATTCGAGGACTAAAAACTATGACTGCAAAAGCAAACGTGTTTATAACGTTATCGACAGGCATTTTCTTAGCAGGAAACGCCTGTGCGGAACTGACATATACCGAAACCGAGCAGCCGGCGGGCGGCTGGGTAATAAATGTCGACGGTAAAAACTACGCCATCGGCTTGAACGGTAAAGTCAAAATAAACGGTGACGCCATCGTTACGGCCGACGGATACAATATCGACAAAGATTACCGGGTCACATACGACGGCCGTGAAATAACCGCGACGGACAATGCCATTATATTCAACGACACCCCCGAAGAGATACGGGACATAAACGACACCTTTGTCAATTTGCAAAGCTACGCCGTTTATAATTACTCAAACAATGACATGAGAGTCGGCAGCGTCAGCGGAAACTTTATCGGCAACCGTTACACCAGCAGCAACTCTTCTTATGATAATGCATTTGGCGGAGCACTCAGAAACCATGCCAATGCCGGCATTGCAATAATCGAAAACGTAAACGGCGTTTTCGTCAACAATTCAGTCTATTCCCAAACTAACACTAATGTCGGCGGCGCCATCTCAAACGGCTTTCACGGAGCAACCACTTTTTATAACGCAGCCAGCCGCATCGGCAGTATCGACGGCATCTTTGTCGGTAATTACGTTTTGTCGGAAAGCGGCGGGGCCCTCGGCGGAGCCATAATCAATGCCTCTGCCCGTAAAAAAAAGGCCTACATTGATACGATAAAAGGCTGCTTCATCGGCAATTATACCCATTCAAACGGCAGAACCGCCGGCGGCGCAATCGCCAACTACGGCGGCTGGGTAACGGAACAGGCAGATTCTCTGCTGCCCCCTCCCCTTGAATCGTCCGAACCGGTACAGATCGGCAGCATCAACGGCGAATTTGCCGGAAACTACAGCCTGTCGACATCAGCCGAAGCCATGGGCGGTGCTATTTATAACGCCATCGGCATCATTGGTGATTTGAGCGGCCGCTTCATCGGCAACTATGCCAAAACAGAATCCGCTTCACATCCGGCGTTGGGTGGTGCCGTCTATTCCGCCAACGATCTTACAATCTCCGCCGACGGAACGGAAACCCTGTTCCGCGGAAACTATACCGAAGACAGCCGCGGCAAGATAAACAACGCCGTCTGGATGCAGGGGACGGACGAAGCCCGCCTGAACCTCAACCTGGATGTGCGCAACGGAGGAAAAATCGTTTTCGACGATGAAATCGACGGCGGCAAAGCCGTTTCAAACCAAATCGAATATGATGGTTATGCCTACGACATAAACATCACCGGCGACGTTTGTCCGCAATGCACGACGAACAGCGTCATTTTCAACAGCCGGGTCAACAACGTTTACGATTTTAAGGTTGACACCACTCAGGTTGTACTCGGGAAAAACGCTTCCGTAAACATCACGCACGATTATATTGCCGTTAACAATCCTTATCTGCGGCTGGACGTTGACGCAGCCAACGGACAAAGCGGAATACTCAATATCGGCGGCGACGTTATCGGCACGACGAAAGTAATCGTCAATACGCTCAATTACAAAGACATCCGCGGCGAGGAAAGTATTGTTTTCGCCTCTGCGCCAAACGACGGCCAGGGAAACGAAAACTCTTTCTCCGTTTTCCGCGTTGTCGGCAGCCCTTATATGTGGGAAGTCGAATATAATGAAACCGACAAAACCTGGGGACTGGCCATGAACAGCCAAAACAACGATTATACAGAGGATTGCGCGGAACAGTCTCCCGATGTCAAACCGGC
>CABUAP010000203.1 GCA_902489675.1 uncultured Azospirillum sp.
CCTTTGGGATTATGCAGATTAAAAATATTGTACGTTAATTTGCGCTATGTTTTATTGTTCGTAAGCTTTATTTTCAATACTTGATTTTCGCCGCAAATTAACGTACTTTTTTTTGCCGCAGCTAAAACAACTGCCGGTCATAATTAAAAACACTTGAAAAAACAGAAATAAAGTTGTAAAAGCATGAAACGTCCGTGCGGACACCCCTGGAGGTTCGGCGGATGTTTTAAGTCAATTTTATTAAAGGAAATTTTAATATGGTAGATATTACTTTTAATGCTGAAAAGCGCGAGAAAGCAGGTAAGGGGGCAGCTCGGGCGTGCCGTCGTGAAGGACGCGTTCCTGCCGTTATTTATGGCGGTAAGCAGGAACCGGTTATGATCAGCCTGCACCCGGTTGAACTGGAAAAAGCTTTGGATATGGTCGGTTTTTATGATGCCGATATCGAAGTTGTGGTTGACGGTAAAAAATTTAAGGTCAGCTGCCAGGATGTTCAATTCCACCCGGTCAGCGATCGTCCGATCCACGTTGACTTTTTGAGAAAATAAAATTGTCATAAGCCTGTTTCGGGGAGCTTTTGTCGTTGCGATGAAAGTCTTGTCAGAAACAGGCTTTTTTTATTTTGAAGGAAAATAAATGTTTTTAATTGTCGGTTTGGGGAATCCGGGGGCGGAATATGCCGGAACACGGCATAATGTCGGTTTTGCTGCGGCAGATGCGATTGCTGCCGAGTTTGGCTTTGGCCCGTTTCGCAGTAAGTTTGACGGCTTGATTGCCGAAGGCAAAATCGGGAATGAAAAAGTTTATCTCCTCAAACCGCAGACATATATGAATCTTTCCGGCAATTCGGTGGTGAAAGCGGCTGCTTTTTATAAAATTCTGCCGGATCATGTGGTGGTTGTTCATGATGATATGGATCTGCCTACCGGTCGTCTTAAAGTCAAGCTCGGCGGCGGAGCCGGCGGGCATAACGGGCTTAAGTCGATTGATGCGGCCATTACCCCCGGGTACAACCGAATCCGTATCGGCGTCGGTCATCCGGACGGCCGCGGAACGGAAGTGGTCAATTATGTACTGGGCGGCTTTTCCAAAGCCGACAGGGAACGGGTCGACTCGGCGTTCGGGATAATTGTTGATACTTTGCCGGTGCTGTTGGATAAGGGAATGGCAGCTTATTCTAACCTGATCGGGATGAAAACGGCCTGATTGAGAAACATAAATCAAGGTTGCAATAGATTTAATTATCAGCTATAAAAAACACAAATTTTAAGACTGGCCAAATAAGGAGTTTTTTTATGGGATTTAATTGCGGAATCGTCGGTTTGCCGAATGTTGGAAAATCGACTTTGTTTAATGCCCTGACCCAGACGATTGCGGCGCAGGCGGCTAATTTTCCGTTTTGCACGATTGAGCCGAACACCGGACGGGTGGCGGTGCCGGACGCACGGCTGCAAAAGCTGGCGGAAATCGTACAGCCGAAAACGGTTACGCCGACCCAGCTTGAGTTTGTTGATATTGCCGGATTGGTTAAGGGGGCGTCAAAGGGCGAAGGGCTCGGCAACCAGTTTTTGGCCAATATCCGAGAAGTGGATGCGATTATTCATGTGCTGCGTTGTTTTGATAACGACAATATTACCCATGTGGAGGGCGGCGTTGATCCGATCCGTGATGCGGAAATCGTGGAAACGGAACTGATGATTGCCGATCTGGAATCGCTGGAAAAGCGTTTGGATCAAACGGTGAAAAAAGCCCGCGGCGGCGAAAAAGAAGCCAAGACCCGTTTGGCGGTGATGGAACCGGTGATGGTCGCGCTGAAGGCCGGAAAACCGGCACGAACCGCTGCGCCGGACGGCAGTGACAAAGATGCCCTGAAAGAATATAAAATGCTGCAACTGCTGACCTCAAAGCCGGTTCTCTATGTCTGCAATGTGGATGAAGATGCGGCGGCAGCGGGTAATGCTTATTCGGAAGCGGTTGCCCAAAAAGCGGCGGCGGAGAATGCGCAGGCGGTGGTTATTTCGGCGGCGATCGAAGCAGAAGTTGCGCAGCTGGAAAGCGAAGAGGAACAAAAGGAGTTTTTGGCCAGTCTGGGGTTGGAAGAAACCGGTTTGGCCAAGGTTATCCGCGCCGGTTATCGTCTTCTCGGGCTTGAAACTTATTTTACCGCCGGACCGAAAGAAGTGCGGGCATGGACTTTTCTGAAAGGTTCGAAAGCACCGCAGTGCGCCGGTATTATCCACTCTGATTTTGAGCGCGGTTTTATCCGTGCGGAAACGATTGCTTTTGACGATTTTATAAAGTACGGCGGTGAACAGGCCTGCAAAGAAGCCGGTAAAATGCGTTCGGAAGGCAAAGAATATGTGGTTTGTGACGGCGATCTGCTGAACTTCCTGTTTAATGTGTGAAAATTTGATGCGGATCGTTGTGATTTAACTGATAAAAAAGAGTTTGGTGGCAAACTCTTTTTTTTGTGACATCAGGAAAAAAGGAAAAGTG
>CABUAP010000204.1 GCA_902489675.1 uncultured Azospirillum sp.
GATATCGAAAATTTCATTGAAGACGATTATCAGTCCGTCAGCTTTGTCGCCGGTGCCAAATTCCACAAAAACTTTGGGGCAGAAGCTTTCTACCAGCACTCGGGCAAAGAAAAAAACACCTATGACGAAGACAAATATACCACCTCTTTCCAAGCATACGGCGTAGACCTGCTCGGTTTCCTGCCGCTCGGCTGCGACGGCAATGTTGAGTTGATCGCCGGTGCCGGTATCGGTGAATATGAAATGAAAGTAAAATTGGTTGGCGAAGGCTCCGATAAAGAAGAAACTATCGGTTACCGCCTGAACTTCGGCGCCCAGTACAACATTGACGAAAACTGGTCCGTCCGCGGTATGTATCACCATGTTTATACTCAGAAATCGTTTATCGACGCCATTGACGAATTTTCTCTCGGCGTAAGATACAACTTCTAAACAGAAGAAAACTTCTCTATTTAAAAAGCTGCCGCTCAAAACGGCAGCTTTTTATTTCACCTTGTCTTTTTCCCGTTTTGAGTTATGCTCTGAAAAAGATCGCTTCAAAAACGGAAACTAAACTAATGAATCGCCTTGCCGTACTCACGCTCCTATTGTTTTTTCTTTTCAGCCTGATACCAATCGCCGCCGCTGCAGATTTCCCCGCCGAAACATCTTCTCCGCTTTTTAACCGCCTTCACCAAGCCCCCCGGAAAATAACCGCCGACAGTTTCAGCGTCAACCGCGACAGCTTCGAAATTAACGGAACCCCTTACATATCAGACATTTTACCCAAAGAAGAAAACAGCAGTCCGGAAAAAAGCCGGTCTGTAATCATGAACAACACGCCCAATCCCGATCACCGGC
The DNA here is from genome assembly GCA_902489675.1 of uncultured Azospirillum sp. GTDB lineage: Bacteria > Pseudomonadota > Alphaproteobacteria > RF32 > CAG-239 > JAFUYI01. The sequence goes on from CABUAP010000204.1 coordinate 841, forward strand.
CGGAAAAGCCCCTTGCCCCGACAGACACCCAGACAACATCTGTTTCCCCTTCTGTGGCGGAAAAAACGCTACCGGCAACAGCCGCTGAAAATCCGTCCGTTTCCTCCCAAACGCTTGAATGCGGCGGCAATATCGGCTGTTGGTTTTTCAAAGCGCTAAAACAGGTAACTGCGGTCATTTATCTGATCATAGCCGGAACCCATAAAATTATCGACATCACATTAACATTGATCGAAAAAGCGCTGGCCGGCTTCATTACAATGTTAAACCGGGCAATTATCTTTTTCACCCCGGAACCGATTCCGGCCGACGCATCCCCCGACCGGATAAAAATAAACGAAAATATGAGTCCCTTTTAAACGGCCTTGCTTTCCAGCTTCTGCACGCACAAAAGCGCAGCTCCCACCAAGCCGGCATCATTTTCAAAAGATGCTTCTTTCAGTTCAAACGGCGTGGTCACAATCATTTTATTAGCTTCTTCATTCAAACGCTTATAGTCAATAAAATGAGCCATTGAACCACCCAGCAGAATCACCTCGGGATCAAAAATATCCGCAAAAATGACAATTCCGTTTTTAACCATCTCCTGCCAATTATGAAAAGCGGTAACTGCCGGCAGCGCATTTTGCTTTAGCCCTTCAATAACCGTATGGCTGTTTGCATTGTCATCTTTGTAAACGGCTTTGGCTTCCAGACTGAGCGCCTTGCCCGACATATAAATTTCCAAACAGTCATACCGGCCGCAGCCACACAAACGGTTGTTATCATAACGAACGGGAAAATGAACCTCTCCCGCCGCCCCTGATTTTCCGACCAACAATTTACCGTCGGCAATAATACCTACCCCGACCCCGGTACCGAGTGTCAGAAGAATTACGTTGTCATGGCCTTTGGCATTTCCGAGAATATGCTCGGCCCACACCGCCGAGTTGGCATCATTTTCAACCACAACCGGTTTAGATGACAGTGCCTTAAAATCCGTATCCATGTATCCTTCAGGCATATTGCCGACCGAACCTGTGATGCGGGAATTGGTTCGATCAACAGTGCCCGCAGTCGAAACAGCCACTGCATCAATCTGATCTTCAAATTGGGAAATAATCGTTTTCAACAGTCTTGCTGCCGCACCGGGAGCAGCCGGTGTCGGATGACGAATCACCTCATTCAATATACTGCCGTTTCTGTCAACCAACGCATAAGCTATTTTTGTTCCGCCGATATCAAAAGACAAAATTTTATTGATTTTCATCGCACTATCTCCCTTTAGTATTGTTGTCGTCAATAATTTCATACTCCGCATCAATAATTTCTCCCTGCGGACGCCCCTTTCCCTCGGATCGACTCTGCTCAAACATCAGCTTTACCGCCTTGCGTTGTTTATACCGAATCCACAAATAAGTCGCCAAAATCACAAAAAATAAAATCGGGATAATGATCGAAGCAACATACAGAAAAACCGTAAACGCCAATCCGGCAAATAACAACATAACAATCCACGACAATATCTTTTGCATTTGGTCTATCCTTTACTGTTTACCGGTAAATATAGTTTTTTTTTACACCAATAGCAACCTAAAATGAAAAATTAACATTCCGGCCTTTCCGCTGAATATATTTTCTCTTTAAACTTTCTTTGCCATCACCCCCTC
>CABUAP010000205.1 GCA_902489675.1 uncultured Azospirillum sp.
AATCCCCCGAAAAATCCGGGGGATTTTTTGTGATCGTTTCCGTTGAGCGGGGTTAAGATTGAGGGCAGTTTAGATGGGGAATTTTCATAATTTATCGATTCCTTTTGGTGATTTTATTGACAAAATTTTACAAAAGATTATAATCAAATTACTGAAAATTTTACTATGAATTATTGTTAACCTAAAATCTTTTATATTATGAAAAACATTTTAATTTTCTGCTGCATGATGCTTCTTACGGCAGTTTCGTGCCAATCCGGCCAAGACACAAAGTCTGATAATGCTGAAACGGCCGAAGCGCTTTACGTTGTGCAGAGCGAAATCAATCGCCTTTCCGCCGATTCGACCGGTATTATCAGCTACTTGATCTATGCGGATGCCGATCGTCAAAACAGAGTGAATTGCGAAGCGGATACCACGGCTGCCAATGGTATTTTGTCGCACGTTTTTTATAAACACAAATATCACTTTGTGTTTTGTAAAACCGGAGCAGCACCGACTGTTTTTTTACAGCGGCTGGACGGCGGCAATATGTATGAACGGCAGACGGTTTATCTAAGCAATCTTTTGCGGGAAATAAACCGTTGTTTTGCTGAGCTGCAGCAAGAAGGCGGGGGTAAAATGAATTTTGTTTGCGATGATTTTGTCTTTTATTCCGAGCTTAAGAATCAAAAGGCAAAGCTCAAAATCAGATTTTATTCGCCCGAAGGCAAAGAGATTATTGGCGCCTATACCGAAGAAAGCCGCCTGCTGCGTGATTTGTCGATGTATGAAAAGGAAATTTTTGCTTTGCGCGATTCGGTTGCTTTTTATGAACGGCAGACCACGGCGGGTAAAACATTTTTGCGCAATGCCGAGCTTTGCGCCGAGTATCAAAAAAGGCGCTGGGAACATTCTCGTCAGGTGAAATTGATTTTCAGCGTTTATGACCGCAGGCCCTATGAGAAAATTAAAAAGATCATTGATGACGATCCAAAGATTATGGACGATAAAGATCTTTATACGCCGGAAAATCTGAAAAAAGCGCAGTTTTCGGTTAATTTTGCCGAAAAAAAGACCGCCGTTTTCCTCAAAAAGCTTGAGCACGCCGATACTGCGGCCGACAGCCTGAGAAAACGTCTGATTGCGCTGGAGTAATCGTTGTGAGTAATAGATATCCCCCAGTAAACTGGGGGTTCTATTAAGGATACAAACCTAACGGTTTGACCACGCTCGTTGGCGTGGAGCGGTGTCTACCGACACCTTAGCATTCAGCCCCGAGTAAACTCGGGGTTTTCTGTAAGGCTACTAATAAAAAAATCCTCCTTGTAAAAAGGAGGATTTTTCATTTTCATCAAAAGCTTGTCTGCTTTTTCAGAAAATACGAACCAACTCGACTAACGCCAGCATTATCAATGTGAAAACAAAGCGGTGATAAAGCGAGTTGGTTGAGTATGCTTTAGCCAGTGTTGATTTTTCAATCAAATAAGCTTGGCACAAATCCAGTTTTTTGGTAATCCGGAAAATATAGCGCGGTGAGGCGTATATCCATACCAGTCCTGCGATCAAATAACCCGTATAACGAGCATCAAAGTGGCTTCCCTGTGTTGCTTTTTGTAGCAACAGCAGCAAGAAGTTGACCGAAGCGATCAGCAACAGACACCAAGCCAGTTTTACGGCGGGATTTAGAACTTCAAATTTTAAATCCTTGTACAATCCGCAGCTGCAAAACCAACTCATCAGGATCAGCATCCAGGTCGGGCTGCCGATAATGTAGCTGGCAAAACATAAAGCAGCGGCTGCATAAAAGAATGTTTTCGTTCTCTGTTGTGCTTTTCGCATACTTTAGTTTTTTATTTCCAGCCTTTTTACATTCGGACAGTCGTCTCTGTAGGTGTTGTAACACAGCACTTTTATTTCCGTATTGGGGTTGATGTCCCTGATTTTCGGAAAAATATAAGGGCTGATGGCAAATCTCCCCTTAGCGGTGTTGACAATATAAACGGTATTGCCGTTTTTTATTTCCTTGTCCCAGGAAATGACTTTGACATATTCGGTTTTTTGGAAAAGATGGTTATCATAATTCTTTCCTTCTGTCACACAGACAAAAAACGTCATGATGCCATAAGTGACAAACCAACCGAATGCGCCGTTAAAACGGGTTCTTTCTTTTGTGTTTATATAGCTGTTGTCTTTGCCGTTTTTTTCATCGTTAAGTTTCAGATAATAAGAAACGATTGACGAACAGGAATAAATAATCGTTCCGGCAACAGAACCGATAATAAAACCGAGCAAATGATCTTCAAATCCGTCTTTTTCAAGCGTCACGACTGATGTGAAAAATAAAAGAACCGTCATTTGCAGGACCGCCCAGCCGAAACGTACCGTAGAACTTTTGATACTGACATTACAATCTTGCAGGCGGTAATAAGTTATCACGGCGGTAAGGCAGCCGATAAATAAAATAAAATTACCGTTGGGACAGTATGTCAGAACCAA
>CABUAP010000206.1 GCA_902489675.1 uncultured Azospirillum sp.
ATCAATTCGTGCTGCGGTTCCTGTTCTTGCGAAATGTTGCAAGGCTAAACTACAATAAGATATTTTAAAAATGAAAAAACTAATGACTATGACCGCCGTTGCTGCGGTTCTCGCCTGTTCAAATGCCAACGCATCTGGATTTTATCTGAAAGAACAATCTGCTACAGCTCAAGGAAATGCGTTTGCCGGCGCCACCGCCGGTGCGGAAGATATTTCCTATTCTTTTTATAATCCCGCCGTCCTTGCCAAACATCAGGGAACGCACGTTTATGCGGGCGGAACTTGGATTTCTCCGCGTTCTACCGCTAAAAATGCGTTTAATGAATATGGCGATGAAAGCGGCTATGTGGATAATATTGTGCACGCCGCTATGTCACCGCACTTTTATTTTTCTCGTCAGTTGGATGACAGGTTTACCGCCGGCCTTTCGCTGAATGTTCCTTATGGGATGATTACCAAATATGACAGCAAATGGGCCGGGCGTTTTCACGGTACCGTTTCCAAAGTGACGACAGCGACAATCACGCCGATGGTTGCCTATAAGGCAAACGATAAACTTTCGCTCGGCGCCGGTATGCAGATCCAGTATATCAAAGCCATTTTGCGCAACGGCGTTCGTCAGGCCACGCCTTTGGGAGCCATAGAAGACAATGCTAGTCTGAAAGGCGATACGCTTGATGTCGGTTATCAATTGGGCGCATTATATGAGTTTACGCCGGAAACCCGAGTTGGCTTGGGTTATCGCAGCCAGATCCGCCACAAATTGAAGGGTGATGTTTCTTTTGACGGCGCCATGGGGCCCGGCGGTCTGCTTTCTCAGCTCGGTGCGCTTGGTCCTAACGGGCTCAATCAGGATATTTCCGCTCGTTTGACGACTCCGGCCAGCTTTACCGCCGGTGTCTTTCATCAGGTTAATGACCGCTGGGCGGTAATGGCTGAATACAGCCGGGTTTTCTGGTCTAAATTTAAGAATCTCAATATTGTGGGCGAACAGGTTCCGAATTTGAGCTTTACCGAAGAAAACTGGAAAGATACCGATTTTTATGCCGTCGGCGCCAATTATCAGCTTGATGACCAGTGGAAACTGCGTCTGGGGTTGGCTTTGGATAAGAGCGCGGTCGGGGATGAATACCGTACACCGCGGATTCCCGATACGGATCGTGTCTGGTATTCAGCCGGTTTGGAATATCAATATAATGAGAAAATGACGTTTAATATTGCTTATACATATATTCATGCCGATAAGAGCAAGGTCAGACTACGCGGCGATCATACCGGGGATGCCTCTCGCGGCGCGCTCAGTGCAGACTATTCCAACCGTATTAATATTTTTGCCTTTTCACTTAATTATAATTTCTAAGCAGAAAAGAATATACATAAAAAAAGAGCCTCATGATGAGGCTCTTTTTTTTATTAATCCCGTTTTACAGAATGGCCGGGCTATTGTTTCGGGATATAAACCATCCCGGAAACAGACACCGTCAGACTGTAGGTTCCGGAAATCATGGTTACAGGCTGAACAAAATTATATCCGTCGCATAACCGGCCTTCTACCGTATTCTCAAACGCATAAGTCAAACTATAGGGTTCGCACTTTATTTCGTCGATCGGATAAGCCGGCAGTTCACGAACAAGCAAACCGTCATCGTAAACAACCTGTTGCCGCAAGACATCGAAATCCAAGGCAAAATGATAATAGTCGATTTTAAATTTGCCAATGTTTTCACGAACATAAATATAATCGTCACGATCAATAATCTGTGTCGATGTCTCTTCCAGTCTGGAGGTATTGACAACAATATTGGTCGAGGGAACGATCCGGTACGGCATCACGGCAGGAGCAGCCAGCGTAAGTGCAGCGATTCTTTTATAAACCTGTTTTTTTTCTTCACCAGTCGACCAGGTCTGTTTGACTTTGATCCACGAAGTGTAGGCACCGTCAACCAGCGCGCTTTTGCCTTCTTCCACCAGCTCGCTTTTGAGCAAATAGGGCTTGCCTTCCTCTCCGATAATCCGGCGGAGAATAACCGCGGCTTTAAGTGTATATTCTCGATCGTTGCAAACAACAGTCAGAGAATGGCTGTAAAGCTTTCGTGCATAAACCACGTCCCCTTCGGTCTGATTTTCCATGTCTTCAAGCTTGCCGCCGTTGTCCGTAATTTTTTTGTACGTATGGTAAGGCATTATCTGTTTGCTGATACCGTCATCATAGATTCCAACTTGATAAGCCAGCGGAAATGCTATCGTAAAATTTTCCAGCACAACCTTATAAACCATAATGGAATCAATAACGGTTACAAAATCCTTGCCATGACTTTCTCCGACAGTGTATTCAAACGATGTTTTCGGAATACCGATTTCATAGTTTGTCACATCCACTGTCTGGCTGACGTTGTTCAGCTTGTTGTTGAGAGTAACCGAGACTTTGTTGTCGAAGCTGGCGCGGGTAAT
>CABUAP010000207.1 GCA_902489675.1 uncultured Azospirillum sp.
GTTAAAATGCGACAGTACCTTCAAAACGTATTACCGCAGAGGTCTTTTTTCGGTTAATTTGGAGGAGATTAAAAAATGAGTAAAATTGATGATTTGAGAGGTAAACTGGCAGCGAGAAATGGCGGAGAGCAAAATAAAGATGTTGCTTTGAGAGCCTCCAGTGCAGAAAACCCTTTGTCACAAGAAGAAATATTGAAATATGCCAAAGAAAACAGCGAGATGTTGTTTGATATTGAAAAAGTCGGTATTGCCGTTGATTTGACCAAAGCCATCGGCGGTGAAAAAGTGCAGACCAAAACATTGGCTCGTGATGGCCGTGTTATTGAGGAAACAAGCAATGTCGCTAAAGAGGGCTTTGCAATTGACAGTCGCAAATGTCTTGACGGTTCACCCGATCAATATGCCAAAAAACCGGAAAAAGCCGGCAGCAACAATTATATGCTTGATGACGGCAGAACTTTTGCCGAAATGGAGCCCGGCGAAACTGCCAAAGCTCATACCGTCGGCGGAGAGCAAAGAAAAGCCATGGTTGCCGAAAAAGATATGTATTTGCAGGCCTCTTGGGGCGAGGTGCAATTTGTGGCTAAAGGCGGTTTAGTGACATTTATGGGAGATGAAGCCATCGGTAATAACAATCCCTGCGATATGGTTATTACAAATGGGGAGCGTAAAGGAAACAAGGTGCTGACTTCATCCAGCTACGAGATTAGAAAAGATCTGGAGAGCAGCGGTATCGAACTTTCCGACGGGGCAAAGAAGTTTTTGGAAGTGGCTGCCGAAGAAGACCGGAAAAATCCGTATTTGCCGAGAGGAAACAGTAAAGATCTTGAGAATATGTAGCTTGAGTTTGTTAGCGGCGGCGGCTTTTTTTAGGCCGCCGTTCGGTAAAGGGGAAGGATCAAACAGAAGGCTGTTGTCTTGATGAAGCCGCAGATTTATCCGATATCTTGATTTGGAAAAAATCCTCCGGTTGTGAAGCGGAGGATTTTTTAATGTGCGGGATATATGTGAAAGTTGTTATTTGATTTCCTTGAGCAGGCAGTTTAAAACACGGACGCCGAAGCCGGTAGCCCCTTTGGGGGTCAGCGGGTGGCCTTTATCGTCTTTGTCTACACCGGCAATATCCAGATGCGCCCATTTGACACCTTCTTTAATAAAACGCTGCAGGAAACAGGCAGCGGTAATGCCTCCGGCCAAACGCGGGCCTGTATTTTTCATATCGGCGATGTCGGAATCCATCAATTTGTTATATTCCGCGTTGATTGGCAGCCGCCACAATTTTTCGCCGCTTATTTCGCCGCATTTGCTTAGTTCCGCGGCAAGTTTGTCGTCGTTTGAAAACAAGCCGGCATATTCGAAACCGAAAGTCATCATAGTTGAGCCGGTGAGGGTGGCGATGTCAATGATTTTTTTGACGCCGAATTTTTCCTGAATGTACCACAGGCAATCACCCAATACCAAACGTCCTTCGGCATCGGTATTAATAATTTCCACGGTTTGTCCGGACATTGAACGAACAACATCGCCGGGGCGGGTTGCCGAGCCGGAAGGCATATTTTCTACCAGCCCGACCACGCCGACAACGTTGATCGGCAGTTTTTGCAAGGCGGCGGCCTTAATCGCGGCAACAACGACGGCGGAACCGGTCATGTCACCTTTCATGTCGCCCATATTGGCAGCCGGTTTTATGGAAATGCCGCCGGAATCAAAGGTGACGCCTTTGCCGACCAGGCCTAAATCAAATTCCTTGCCTTCTTTTTTGCCCTTCCATTGCAGCACGGCAACTCGCGGAGAGTTGACAGAGCCTTGAGAAACGGACAACAGCATATCCATGCCGAGATCATGTAATTTGCTTTCGTCAAGAATGGTGATGTCAATGCCAAGGTAGTCCAGCCGCTTAATGTCGGCGGCATAAATTTCCGGCGTGAGGTTGTTGGCCGGTTCGTTGCAGAGATCGCGGGCGTAGCGGACGGCAGTTGCCAGAGCCTGATACGGTGCGCATTCTTTGCCGTCGATCGGTGTTTCGCTCAAAAATTCTACTTTTTCCAATTTAGGATAACTGTCCGCCGGTTTTTGGGTAAAATATTTATCAAAACGGTAACCGCCGAGTTCTAAGCCGAGCGCGAGATTGCAGGCTGTTTCGTTGACAGAAAGACGAATTTTTTTGTCGGTTGGGATATAAACGGCCGCGGTTTCTTCGGTGCTGATTTTTTTGTACAGTTTGCCGCCGAGGATTTGCATTTCGAGCGGTGTGGCCTGTGTGCCGGTGCCGGCTGCGATGGTACGGGTTTTACCGTTGAATATTTCGGCAAAAGTTCCGGCTTTACCGTCAAATTTTTGTTTGCGGATTGCGGCTTTGAGCGCAGCGGTTTCTTCCTCGGAAATAAACTTGCCGGCGCTGATGCTGCTGCCCGGGGTCAGGATAATCTTGACAGCAGCGGCGCTTTTGT
>CABUAP010000208.1 GCA_902489675.1 uncultured Azospirillum sp.
TTTTTCGGCATAGGCGCGCAGTTCCGCCGGCACCGATCCGAGGTAAACGATCTCCGATATCAGCCATTCGATGGTTGAAGGGTTGGATTTTTTCAGCAGATGCAAAAATTTGAAAATGTCAAATCCGGACAAGTCGTATAAAGCATCGTGTGCGGTGCAGGGGTTGAGCTTTTCGTCAAAAGCAGCGTTGATTACCTGTTCTTTGGGCGAAATGCTGATATAGTCCTTCAGCGGGCGGTAATAAACAAACCGGATGTCATAGTCGCTGTCGGCGCTTTCCATTTTCCAGGCGCGGCTGCCGCTTTCGACGGCAAAAAGAATTTTGATTTTATGCTGCCGTTCCAGGTTGCGGAGAATGTTTTTGATGGTTATTAATGTTGTTTCAGGCATATTTTTTAGCTTCCTTCACCATTTGCTTCCAGTTTTTGGGTTTGATAACCTTAACGTGTGTTCCCCATCCGTACAGATGTCTGTCCAGCTCTAAAACGCCGCCGGCTCTGAAACAAACGGTCAGGCTGCCGTTTGAATTTTCCCGTATGGTTTGGCGGGGATGGAAAATATAATTTTTGGCCTCAGATGCGCTCTTTGCATCAAAAAGCCATTCATTGTCAAAAACGGGTTCGGTCCAATCTCCGAAATTTTTATGGCAAAAATTTTCCAGACAAAAGTTTTGGTCACGGATAAAATAGCTGTCTGTTTCTTTTAAGTCAATAATATCACTAAGGAAGACATAACAGAATCTGCGCTTTTTTTCCATATAAGCAATCAGGCAGTGTTTGGTTCCGTAGATAAAGGCATAGGGACACAATGTGCGCCAGCGGGGGCGGCGGGGGGAATGTGAACTGAGCAGTTTGATTTTGCGGCAGGCGGTGACGGCGTGGCGCAAAATTGACAGATGGCGCGGGTTGAGGTTTTGTTTGGGAACGGGTTGGAACAGAAAGCCTTCGGAAGCCTGCATGATTTCGGTATCGGTTTCGATCCGGCAGCAGACTTCCGGCCGCATCATTGCTTTCAACTTTGTCAACAGACAGCTCAGCGTTTTTGACTGTTCGTCCAGTTGAATATGGTTCAAAAGATGGGTGGCATTTTGCAGAGAAGCAATTTCTTCAGCAGAAAAACTAATGTAATTTTTGAGGCTGCCATAGGGTAAGTGCCAGCGCTTGACGCTATGTTCGCCGATTGTTTCCGTCAACTGAGGAAAACGTTCGCGGATAAAATTGCGCATTCTTTCCGCCGTGCGGCGGGACACGTTAAATTGCTGCATAATATCACTGATGGATATTCCTTCGGCTCCTGATTGCATACGAATAGCAAGATCAAATATGTTGTGCATTTTTTCGTATACCATCAGCAAGCCCTTTCGTTTGTTTAAGGAATTAGTTTTTCATCCAGGTAACAGGCTGCCTCCTTCCCCGAAGCCAGAGCTTCGACAATGGTGGAACCGCCGTGTTTGCAGTCGCCGGCATAAATTACTCGGTCTTCGTCGGGCTGCCGCGGCGCAGTGCTGCCGATTGCCTTAATCACCAGCGAAAATCCCGGACGGGCAATGGTCGTATCGGGAATTTCTTCCAATTTGCCTTGGTTAAATCTGTTTTTGCCGGTATAAAGCGTGATATAATTGCCGTCGGAACCGATTTTTTTAACTCGTGTCATTGTTGTCAGGTCGACGCCGGCATCAAGCAGCGATTTTCTTTCTTCATTGGTAATTCTCATATCGGAAACCCGGCGCCGGACGAACATTTCCACATTTTCGGCGCCAAAGTCAAAGGCCGTGAGCGCGCAGTCGGTGGCCACCGCGCCGCCGCCGATGACGGCGACGCTGCCTGTGGTTGCATATTGTTCCGGCCGGCGGAGATAATCGAGGTAAGAAACGGCATATTCTTCGCCCTCTATCCCAAGATCAATGCTGTTAGGTTCCCCTGTGGCGACAATTACACCGTCATAGCCTTCGTTTAACAAGGATGCCGGAGTATCAATTTGGGTATTCAGACGGAGTTCTATCATTTCGGGATCGTCAACAAAATTCCAGTCTTTGGCAATAACTTCAAACGGCAGTCGGTTGTCGGGAATGAGATTGAGGGCGCCGCCGATTTTTTCGAATCCCTCAAACAAGGTGATTTGGTAGCCGAGTTTTGACAATTCTGCCGTTGCGGCGATACCGGCCGGCCCGGCGCCGATAACCGCCACTTTTTTGCCGTTGGCCGGCAGTTTGGGGTGGGCGGCCGCCTCGGCGGTGCGGTAGCGTTCCAGAATGGTGGCCTGAACTCGGGGAATATTGATCGGAAAATCTATATTGGAGCGGGTGCAGGCCTGCATACAAAATTTGTCGGGGCAGATCAGTCCGCAGGTCTGTCCCATCGGATTGTTGCGAGTGATTGTTTCTACCGCGCCGGCAAAGTCGTTGTCTTTGGCTTTGGCAATAAATTCCTGCGGGTTGCA
>CABUAP010000209.1 GCA_902489675.1 uncultured Azospirillum sp.
GCCGCCTGCCAATAGTCTATGAATAAATATATTCATTTTTAGCCTTTCTTCGTCCGTCAAAATCTGCTTTGTTTTATTGTCCACAAACTGCTCCGCCGGTAAAAACCACGCAAATTTTTCCGCTTTTTTGTAAATTGCATTAATATAGCTTTGCGGAACATATTCTTTTTGCAGATAAACATATTCGGGATGTTGACGATAAAAAGCATCAATCTTACGATAATCTTTTATACCATAGCGGTCGGCATATTCTTCCGCCACCAAAAAACGACCGTCAGACATCAGTGCCATATATTGGCGGCACTCGGGATCTATATTTTCATATTTTGAGGCCGTTAAGCATATATTACCATCGGCATACAACGTCTCAATAAATTTTTCTTGCGGCAACAATGTCTCAAAACACAAATTTTTCTCATCAGAATACATATTATTCAAATTTTCAACAATCTGTTCCATGTTTGAATAAGAATAACCCGTTCCGATATCATGCTTGCCGTAAACATTTTTTATCACGAAGCCTTTGATCATAGCCAGTTTTAATACCCGCTCTATTGCCTCGCGCGGCGTATGAAAACAATAAAACAACGAACCGTCGGCAAACAGAACAAAGCGATTATATTCAAAAGGCAAAAGCACATTCGGGGCAATAACCCGACCGGCAGCACCAGCTTTATTTTTGAGTTCATAATGGATGTTCTGCGCTTTTATTGCATAGAAAGGATTGTAACCGACAGCTTTGGTGTGCGCTAACAGTTCAATTATATCTTCAAACGGTAAAAGTTGTTCGGATTGTACTAATTTTTTGTTGCAAAAAACAGAAATATTATCAGTCATGGCTTCAGCTCCTCCTTGATGGGAACATCCTTGATGCCTGCCGTTCAAAATTCCCTTATAAAGGACCCAAGTCAAAACGATATAAAAAAAGATTATCTCATCCGAGTTCGCTAAAGGCAGGCAGCAAGCGCTAATCAGCGCTTATATAAAAAAATAGCACAATCAAGCTTACCTGTCAACCGTGCAATTCCACGGGCGGCAGCCGATATCTTCGCAAACGGTCCGTATTTTGAGCTGCCCGCCGCGGTCATAAAAACTGGCACCGCCGGCACGTTGCATATCAAACGGCTTGCCGTCAATCAACAACTCTTGTTTAGGCACCACTTTGATTCTTTCGGGATACAACGGATTGCTGATCTTGCGCTTTTTATCTTTTTCTTCTTCAGCCGCATATTTTGTCAGCCAATTTCGTTTATCCCAGCGGGATGCCCGGGGCAGGAAATGATATTTTCCGCTTTCCCGATTGAGTATCGCCACGGTTTTAATTTCCCGATCAACAATCAGATCCGGCTTTTCCACCGTCATCAAACTGAGCATTCCGCCGATTACGGCAGCAACGCCCCATATTCGCCAACGCCCGCGCCACAAACACAGCCACAAACCGCCGAAGGTAATCAGCAGCATTCCCCACACCGGGATCGAAACCACATTGCCGACGGCATAAGGCAGTGATGACACCCACACCGTCAAACGATTGACCAACCCAAGACCGAACCCGACAATTTTTAACGGCAGCCATTCCAAACCAAACGGCATTGCCAACAGAGAAATCAGCACAAAAGGCATAATCACAAATCCGATCAACGGCCCCGAAATCAGATTGGTCAAACTGGTGTAATAATCCAATTGATTAAAATGATAGATACCGAGCGGCAGCGTCGCGACCGAAGCAACCAGATCGGCTATAATCACGCCGGCAAAATAAGCAAAAAGCCCGCGGCCGATTTTCATCGGCAAAGATATTTCCTCGCCGCTCAAAAAACGATTGAGGCGTCCGGCATATTTTTCATAAAAAGCAACCAGCGCAACCACCGCAGCAAAAGACATCTGAAAGCTGGCGCCGATCACTGCTTCGGGCGAAACGGCCAACACAATTAACGCCGACCATGTCAGTGTGCGCATGGAAATGGCCTGACGTTCAAACAACACTGCCAGCAGCACTACCAATGTCATGATAAAAGCGCGCTGAGCGGGAATAGCCGCGCCCGAAATCACCAAATAAACCGCACCGATAAAAATCGCCAGCACCGCAGCAACTTTTTTGGAATTATACCTGAGCGCCAGCCTGGGGATCATCGCCATCACAATCCGCACCAAAAAGAACATCAGACCGGCCAGCATACTCATATGCAGCCCCGAAATAGAAAGGAAATGCGCCAAACCGGAATTTCGATAGGCATCAATCAGCGTGCGGCTGATCTTGGTTTGATCACCGGCCACAATCGCTACCGTAACCGCCGCTTTGTCAGGCGGCAAAACTTCATAAATCCGCCGGACAATCGACTGCCGCAATGCCGCCGCGCAGTCGGCAAGCCGCGGCGCCGGATGCGG
>CABUAP010000210.1 GCA_902489675.1 uncultured Azospirillum sp.
AGTTTCACCTCTTCAAGCTGATGTTCCCGGCAAAAAACAAGCAGTTCATCCATCAATCGACCGGCAATTCCCCGCCGTTGAAATTTCCTTCCGACAACCAAGGTATCAACATGACAAATATTCGGTTTTTCCAGCCAAGGCGAATATTTGACTACAGCCGTCAGCATTCCCGCCGGTTGTCCGTCCTCCAACGCCAAAAACGCTGTCTTATTGTCTTCAATCACAAAACTTTTCAGATTTTCTTGTTCCATATCATAATCAAGCGGCAAAAAATAACCGCCGAGCAGCTGTCGATGATGCTCCCGAATTTCATTGCAGAGCTCAAGCGCTGCCGGCAGATCAGAAAATTTCAGTTGTCGTATTTCCGTCATCGTCCGCTCCGTCCGCCCGTATAAGACGGTGAGGTATGCCCTGTCGGCAGCACTTTATCCCAAAAGACTTTCATCGTCCGGTAATAATCCGGGTTTTCATTAAAATAAGTATTGAGCTTGGCACAAACCGCCGGCGGAAAAAGCTTTTTTCCGGACATGGCGGCTACTGTCGGCAAAACATCGCCAAGAATGCGAACCGGGTGACGCAGGCGCGTACGATAGTCACCGCCGGTTTGTTGATCTATGGGCGGAAATTGTTCAGCGGCTGCCGCGGCCAACAGCAGAAAGAACCGGCTCCCCTGCTCGCTTCCTTTTTCATTCACATAATTTTTCAATATTTTCTGAAAATCCTCACCGCCACCGTTGGTATATACTTTTTGCAGATTCTCTACCATCATGGCAACCGCATCTTCTTCTTTAGCCCCAAGAGAAGGAAGCCTGAAATCCGGCTGCCATTTTTCATACCGTGCTTCCTGCCACGCCGTCTGGTCAAGCGGTACCGAACGGCGAAAGTCAAAAAACTTGTTTACCGCTTCTTTGCGGGCTTCCCGCCGCTGCCGCCACTCTTCTGTCAACGGCATATTTTGATCCATACTAACGGCAACTCTAACATCATAACCGGCGTCATGCAGCATCTCAATCGCGTTCAAATCACAGGCCGTTTCTTCATTTGTCGATAACGCTCTGATCCGCTGACTGCCGTTGTGCCAAGAGAGATGCGATAACTCATGTCCGAGAACAAACGCCAACTCATCCTCACTCTTGATCGCAGTCATTTTCTCCCGGTTAAACATCACGATGAAATCACGTCCGGAAAGATCGGCCGAATCCGAACGATATTCCCTGCTGCAGATTCGCGCCGGACTCGGATCCGGACGATCCTGCAGATAAAAGCCGATTCTATACTGCTTCAACGGATTTTCCTCATCCGGCAGCGTGTTGGTTAATTTTTCTGCCAAACCACGCGCAAAACCGGCAAACGCTGCCGCACCATAATTACTTAACGGCACCAAATGGTTAAAATCGGCCAAATCCACATCCGGGAGCGGTTTATTTTCTGTTGCGCAGCTATCCGTCATTGTTATCCTCCGTTTATCACTTCCGAACCAGAGTATAACATTGGCACAAAAAAATTGTCAAAACTTAAATGATCGGATTATAGGCCCATTGCAACAGCGCCTGACGTTGGCGAGCGCGGCAAGCCATATCCATCGGCATACAATTTTTTTCCACTTGTACAAAATGTCTGCGAAATGCTCGCCACCGCTTTATCTGTATTTCATCCACCTCCGGCAGCCGACGGCCGTAATAATATCGACAATACCACTGAAACCAACCCCGAACATCCGGACCGACAATCCACCCCTTACGCCGCCACTCACTGAGCGAAAGCCGGGATTTTACTCCAAAATAATTATAAAGCGGGTTGCTTTTTTCCGGTGACAAAATGGCGTGTTCAAACCAATTTTCGGGGAACTCTTCCCAGCAGTCAGTCATATATTTGCCCTCAAACACGCCCATATCAAGCATTTGGATCGGAGTCAACTCTGGCTTAAAGTCGGGATGAAAATTTTTTCCTTCCGGTTCTGTCAGCCAATATCGATAATCTTTTTGCATTTTGTCATTAACAATAACTTCGGTCGATTCTCGCTTTTCAATCATCGCTACCCGACAAAACCGACAATAATTCGGCATTTCAAAAGATTGTTCGCCGGTTGGCGTCGCCTGCACCATTATTTATCTCCTCTGTATTTTTACATTTTCAAATCACAGATAGGTATATAATCTGCAGCATTTTGTTTTGAATATTTATATAATTAATTGTTTATTCGACATTTATAAAAAAATTATACAAATGATGCAATTTTTTGCTTGATTATTTATTTTAATGCGTGTATAAAACTTTCCGTAAACACGATGGGCGCTTAGCTCAGCTGGAAGAGCATCTCGTTTACACCGAGAGGGTCGGGAGTTCGAACCTCTCAGCGCCCACCATAAAAAATCCGCTGAAAG
>CABUAP010000211.1 GCA_902489675.1 uncultured Azospirillum sp.
CCTTTGTCGGTCACATGAACAGTTACTGAACCACTGGGTCTGCCGTCATTTTTGCCACTGTTATCCGCTCCTGTCGATACGCCAAACCCAAAGCCGTTTTCAGAACTGTTATTATAGTTATGTATATCATTAGCTTCCAAAGAGCCAGCTTTAATATCCAGATTTCCTTTATCTTTACCGGTCAGATCGGTGTTGGCAATAACGGAACCATCCATTTTCAGTTTGCCGTCAACGTCAATATCAACCGATTCCGTGCCGATAATAGATGCTTGATTATCAACCCATTGGCGATCACTATTTGAGTGATTACTACTTAAGTGGGTGTTTTTGCTGTTGCTTCCGGCACCAACGCCAAAGCCATGAGACGTATCTTTGGCATAATCTGTATTTTGTTTAGAAGAGAGGCTCATATCTCCGCCAACATTAATATCCACGTCCTTGGCCAGAGCATTATAACCGTCTGCTTTCATATCATTACCGACATTGATGGTCAGTCTTCCTTCCGTTGCAATACTGGCAGAGTTGTTATAATGTTCGCCATCGACTCTGGATGAGGATTTTGATGTCGCAAAGTCGCCGTATATGCCGCCTTTGTTCGTTACGCCAGTTGACACGGAATTACTTGTAGTTTTGCTGCTGGAATTATAGGAATCTTTGCTTGCTTCAATATTCAAATTGTTTCCGACATTGTAGTCAATATTACCGCTCGTCGAAACAACCAACGAACCAATTTGATTCAAATCGTTACCTGCATTCAACTTAATATCTTTATCCGCAATAATTGCCGATTCTGTGTTTACAACTTGGCTGGAGCTTGATTTTGTTTCGGTAGTATCGTATTTCAGCCCGGCCTCGCCATAAAAACCTAGCGTAGGTGCAGTTGTTCCGGCTTTCATATTATTTACGATTTCATCACTCCAAGCTATGGCTTGTTCAGCGGAAATAGCCCCGGCTCCGTAAGCATCGGCGAAAATTTCAGTAGCCGCGGCTAAATTTGCAACAGCATCAGCCAAAGCACGGTCGCTTGCTTTTCCCTCAGCATGAAGACGTCTGATATTATCAAGCTCTTTAGAAGCTTTTTTCACTCCTTCTGCCGCCTTAATGGCATCGTCAGCCGCATAAACTGCATCTACAGCAATATGTCCTACGCTTTGTTCATAGCGGATTTTACTTTCACTATGAGTTTTTTTGTCGTCTTCCGTACTCTGCGATGATGTAATATTAATATTTTTCTCTGCTGAAATAGTAACATTATTGTCTGAAATAATGTTAGAGCCTTTGAGGTTAACATCCTCTGTCGCTGCCACATTAACATCGCCGCCGGCCTTGATATTAGAAGAAACCGTATTTTTTTGAACATTATCCCATGTGTCTTTGGTTTTTTCGCCTAGATCCATACCGACGCCGAGTTTGCCTCTGTTGTAGTCAATACCGTTTGCATATATTGAATAGCCGCCGGTTGCCACAGCCAATCCGATGTTTTTCACTCCGTCCATCATATTCGTCTTTTCATGGACTTCGCGGTGCTTGGTGGTTTCTTCGCCGCTCAAGATGTTGACGGAACCTTGTTCTCCAGATTTTTCAACCTTGCCGTCGGCTCCGGCCTTATATCCGGCCAGAATATTCACGTCTTTTCCTGCTTCCACGTCAGAGGCAACAATCGTCGTGTCTTTACCGGAAACAACCGTCAGCCCCTCTGTGGTCTTAATATTTGAGCCGCGCAGCCGTTTTTCCTCATGTTCAACTTCGTCCAGCGATTTCTTCAATCCGCCCCAGGACGATTTTTTCGTTTTGGAGTATGAGTAGCTGCTGTCTTCAGCAGCAACTGCAGTAATGTCTCCGCCTGCAACAATCTGCGCGTCGGCTCCGGCTTCCACTTTTGAGCCTTTGGAGAATATGTCTTTAACCGATTCGATGATTGCATTGCCGCCGGCAATAATCGCCGAACCCACGTTTTTAATGCTGTCTTTGACCGTTGTCGTCGTTTTTTTGCTCAGGAAGCCTGATTTTGTCTGGCTGCGTTCTTCTCGGTTGTGCAATTCTACCGTATCAAGAACAATATTGTCAGCCTTGAGGGCAACGTCTCCCTCTTTGCTCTCCAGTTTTGCGCCTTTGCTGGCATAAGTGCCGCTTGCGTCAATCTGCAAGCCTTTGTCGCCGGAGATAACGGCTTCCTGACCGGTTTTCTCAATCAGGGTATAGTTCTTGCCGTCGCGCATTTCTTCCGTGTATTTCTTGGTTTCGTTGATGACGTCATTAGCCTTTATGGTCGTAATCTCGCCGCCAATCGTTGCGCTGCGGTTAGTCAGGGTTTCCGTGTCAATATCGGTCTTGCCGCCGATAATCCGGGCAGTTTTGCCGCGGTTGCTCTCGTTTAAGA
>CABUAP010000212.1 GCA_902489675.1 uncultured Azospirillum sp.
TTAAGTGACTCGTCCAAAATCGGCAATGTATGTAACTGCCAGAAATTTTGCATTTTCTAACATAAAACGAGCTTACCACAGTCATTTCGCCAAAGTCAACTGTCCTCAAAGCCCGCATTTCCGCCAAATACAAAAAAAGACGCTTTATCCAAGCGTCTTTTTAATCAAAATGGCGGATAGAGAGGGATTACACGGCGCTTCGCTTGAGTTGCACAGGCGCTCATTCGCTTCGCTCACCGGCGTACTTCCGTCCGCCTTTCGCTGGTAGTCGAACCCTCTCTCCCGAGGGTTCAAATCCGCCGCTCCTCATCATTTACGACAAAACCCTCCGCAAGGGAGGGCTCTGTTGTAAATGGCGGACAGAAAGGGATTCGAACCCTTGGTACCCTTTGGAGGTACACACGATTTCCAATCGTGCGCCTTCGACCACTCGGCCACCTGTCCAATAAAACTGTCTAGTTTATTAGACTGTTTTTTCTCATTTTGCAAGATTTATTTTAAATTTGTGGTCAAAAAAGGAAAATTTTTAATTTTCCCAGCCAACCGCCTGACTGATAATCACACGTTCCGAATTCGGAAGTTTGAGCGCTTTGGTTACGCCCTCGTTATCAAAATACCCGCGGACAACCGATCCCAATCCTTGAGAAGCGGCATAAAGCCCGACATTTTGATAAGCCGATCCGGCGTGCATAGCTGCATAATCCTGATTTTTGCTGCCGGTATAAATTAATACCAGCGGCACATTTTTCATATAATCCTGAGTTTGGAATAACGGCAGAATATTTTCAGAGCTGACTTGCCGAAGAGTATGGTTGATGGCGTCATATTGCCAAACGCCGTCTGCTTTGGCGGCATAGACGTCAAGGTCTTTCTGATTCATCGCCGTCGGGATTGTGCGCAGACCGCCGCTGCGATTGACACCATAGGCTGCCCACAAAATATTGCTCAATATTTGATCATTGATTTCCTTTTTTTGAAATTGTTTGACCGAGTGTCTTTCGCTCAAGGCTTGCATTAACGGCATTCCGCCTTCGCGATCGGGGGCGGGAAGTTTTTGCTCTGCTGCCGAAACATTGTTGATTATTGCCATTGCCATAAATACTCCCAAAATTGTTTTTTTCATTTAAGTCTGCTCCTTTTTATATAGTTCATTCTTTAACCGTGGAATACACTCTTTTCGGATTAATCGTCTGTTCCCGGCATTTTGTCCGCCAAAATTTCAAAATTGTTTTCCGTTTGCAGGGGAATAGTGTCTAAACCCGGCGGACAACCGTTCTCAACAAATTTGATCTGCATTTTTTCAAGCAGGAAAGCCGCCACGATTTCGTCCATCTGATAGGCATGGGCTTCCATTGGGTTCATGGCATAAAGATCATTCCCTTCCAAGGCAAGGTAACCGAATTTATTTTCAAACAGCTTGTCAACCAGCGGAAAAGCCGACCAGTCTTCCTGTTTGCGGGCGATTTTCATAGCTTCGTGAAAAATAAGCGCCGGAAACGACAAATTGTTGCAAAGCATATCTTTTTCTTTGGCGATAAACAAGATATTGCCGTCACTGTAGGCGGCGGGCATTTTGGGTGCCATGGAAGCAGATTCGTTTTCGCGATGCGTTTCCCGCCATTCGCTTTCTGTAAAAAAGCGCAGACTGATTTGTGTCTGATAGGCATCGTTAAAGGCGTTCAGAATATTTGCTGCCAACTCCCGCCGCGGTCTAAAGTCCAAATCAAACCAATTTTCCAAATCTTCTTTCAGGCGGGGAACGCTTTGCAGCCGATTGCAGAATTGGCTACAACGGGCTTGCTCGCGGGCAAGGAATTCTTCCGGCAGCTTAATTCCGAACAATAAAATTTTAAGTTGGTCTTTGTAAACGGCAACAGTTTGTTTGTTTTGATTAAAAGTTTCAACATCTCTTCCTAAAACATCTTGCAGCAAACCGTCCAAAAGTTCGATTCTCTGTTTGTTGTTGAGCAGGCTCAATTTCGCATTTGATAAACCTGCCAGTTTACGGATTGCCTGTTCGCGGCGTTGTCGGGACGATTCTTTTAGTTTAGGTTTGAGTTCGCGGGAAATTTTGTTCCATTCTTCAATGGAAGGGAAAGTGATGCTGCCGAGCAATCGGTCAAGTTTTGCCTGATATTTGGGGAATTTCGGTTCAATCACCGCATATTGCTTTCCCTTATACAGGCCGACCATGATGTTACAGTTCAGCAGAATCCAACGATATTCGGATACGTTCAGTTTCATGCCTTACTCCTGTTTAATATCCATATATTATAGCATGAGCAAACCTTTTTTCCAAGAACAATTTTGATACAGTTATTTTTTTCGTTATTTATTAAAGTTAAAAAAATCATAATCGGATATTTTGCGGGTATA
>CABUAP010000213.1 GCA_902489675.1 uncultured Azospirillum sp.
CGCATAAAGTAAAACCGGGGTATGAGGATTGTCGTTTTCATCATATTTCGACCGATGAGGTTTACGGTGCTTTGGGGGATACCGGTTTTTTCAAGGAAACGACGCCTTATGATCCGAGTTCGCCGTATTCGGCCTCCAAAGCCGGATCGGATATGTTGGCGCGGGCTTATCACCGCACTTTCGGGTTGAATGTTACCGTGTCTAACTGTTCCAATAACTACGGTCCGAAACAGCATCCGGAAAAGCTGATCCCGAAGATCGTTTCCAATGCGCTGACCGGCAAGGAAATTCCGATTTACGGTGACGGCAAAAACGTTCGCGACTGGCTCTATGTATTGGATCACTGCAAAGCAATTGATCTTATTTTCCACCATGGCAGAAGCGGTGAAACTTACAATGTCGGCGGACACAACGAAAAGAATAATTTGGAAATTGTCGATGCCATTTGCGCGATTTTAGATGAACGTCGGCCGCGGGCGGACGGAAAGTCTTATAAAAAACAGGTGGTGTTCGTTAAGGATCGTCCGGGACATGACCGCCGTTATGCCATTGATGCCGAAAAGCTTTCGTCCGAACTGGGCTGGAAAGCCGATGAAAACTTTGCCGGCGGCATTGTCAAAACCGTTGACTGGTATCTTAATAATCTGAATTTATAAAGGAAGAGCATTATGCGCAAATACGGCTTTAAGCTGTTTTCCACCAATCTGCAAAATAATCCGGTTTTTGTCGACGAGGCGGCAGCGTTTGTCCGTGCCAACAATAAGGAAATGTTTGTTGAACTGATGGTAGTACCTTCGACGCCGGCGGAAGACTGGGGCATTTTTCGCCGCAAGTTCGCCGGGTTGGAGGTGACCATTCATGCGCCGCACAATGCCATGAATTTTGACACCGGTTACCGCGAGCGTTTTGAAAGCAATGCCAAAATTCTTCAAGCCGCACAGCAGGCTGCGGATTTGTTTGATGCCAAAGTGAAAAAAGAAAATTTGGAAGAAACCGCGCGGCAGTTCCGTTTGTTTAATGATCCGCGAATCGTGATCGAAAATCTGCCTTATGCGGCAGATGATGTCGAAGGCGTGATGCACGGAACCACGCCGGAACAGATAAAATATGTGATGGACTATGCCGGCTGCGGTTTTTGCTTTGATTTTTCCCATGCTGTCTGCGCCGCCAATTCGCTCGGGCTGGATCTTGAAAAACAGTTGTCGGGGTTTTATAAATTAAGCCCGACGGTTTATCATATGTGTGACGGCAATATCAAAGGTACCGAAGACTGCCATATGCATTATGGCGAGGGAAATTTCCCGTTGAAGGAATTTTTGCAAAAATATGTGGCGCCGGATGCCATGATCACGATGGAAACCGGAATGGGAATGCCGAAAGATGCGTCCGCATGGATCGAAGATTTCGGTTATTTGCATCAATTACAAAAATAATGGAGAAAAGATTATGCCGTTTTTAAAAGTTTATTCCAATGCCGAGCTGAAAGATAAAAATGCTGCGCAGTTTGTTGAGCGGGCGTCTGAGTTGATTGCGGATAAGCTTGGCAAGCCGATCGGTTATGTGATTGTCAGCTTGGTGCAGGAAAAGACGATGGCTTTCGGCGGCAGCGCAGACAACAAAGGTGTGCTGGCTTATATGGATTCAATCGGTTTTAGCGACAAGGAAGGGCTGATCAAACTGTTGACCGAGTTTTTTTATGAGCGGTTTGAAAATGTTGAGTTGAATAACATCAATATTGCCACAACTTCTCTTGCCGCCTCGGATGTGGCGATTGCCGGACGTTTTCTCGGATAAGACTGATGATTGTCAAGGCACAAACCGGTGACGGCGCTTTGGTCGCGACATTGGCACATCAATTGTGGCCGCATGATAACGAAGAAGACCTGCGGATTTTGTATGAACGGCTGCTGTCAGCAACAGAAAACGGAGCGGTGTTTTTGGCTTTTGACGGCAAACAGGCGATAGCTTTTGCCCAATGTCAGTTGCGGCGCGATTATGTTGAGGGTGCAAAGAACTCTCCCGTCGGTTATCTGGAGGGAGTGTGGGTGGAACCTGATTTCCGCGGGCAGGGTGTTGCCGGCCGTTTGCTGCAAAAATGTCAAGAATGGGCGAAGGAAAAAGGCTGCGCCGAATTTGCTTCCGATTGTGAAATTCATAATTCTGAAAGCTTGTCGTTCCATCTGAACAATGGTTTTTGTGAGGCCAATCGTATTATTTGTCTGATTAAACAAATTTGAGAGCAGTTATGATTGAAAAAAACTCCCGGAAGTTTTCCGGGAGTTTTTGTTTGGGTGATGACTACCAAGCGTAGTTCAAGCCCAGACCGAAAGTTGCGGCATCATA
>CABUAP010000214.1 GCA_902489675.1 uncultured Azospirillum sp.
TAAATATAATTGATATTGGTTAAATTATAGCTGATTTGTTATATAACAATTTTTAGAGGAAAATAAAATTATGAAAAAATCACTCTTTATTTCGATTGTGGCGTTGCTCTTTTCGGTCGCCGCTCTGGTCAAGGTTTTCTACCCCTGCAAAAAGGCTGCCGAAGCCGAAGCGCCGGCCGCCGTTGCCGCGGTTAACGTAGAAGAAATCCTGAACGAAAAACCGGAAATCATTTTCAACGCCATGCAGAAATATCAGCAGAAAATGCAGGAAGAAGCCATGGCTGCCGCCAAACAGCTGATTAAAGACAACCTGAACGAAATCAACAATGATCCGAATTCTCCGTTTATCGGTAATGAAAACGCCGAAATCGTTTTGGTTGAGTTCTATGACTATGCCTGCGGTTTCTGCCACAGACTGTATCCTGAGCTGAACGAAGTTATGGCTAACAACAAAGACATCAAAGTTGTCTTCAAGCCGTTGGCTTTTGTTTCCGAGTATTCCGACTATGCGGCAAGAGCTGTTTTGGCTGCTGCCGAACAAGGCAAATTTGCAGAACTGCACAATGCTTTGTTCACGGTTGAAGGTCCGCTTAACGAAGACAAAATCAACGAAGTTGCCGGTAAGATCGGTTTGGATGTTGAAAAGCTGAAAGCTGATGCCAAAGGTGAAAAAATCAACGGCATTATGGAAGCTAACAACAAACTGGCCGGAAGCATCCAGGTTAACGGTGTTCCGACATTGATCTTGAACGGCGAACTGCTGCAGACCATTGACGGCGGTGTTATTCAAGACAGCATCAATCAGTTGAAAAAATAATTTTGATTGATCGTCGAAAAAAACGGGAGGCTAAGGCCTTCCGTTTTTTTTGTGAAAAAGCGGTGTCTGGGGCAATGAGGGAGATTGATTGCGTGGTCGGTGGGGCAGAAGACGGTGAGAACAGTGGCGGTATTTGTGTGGTGGCGAGGTTGGTGAGGAAAGTGGTGGCCGGCGTCGATGGCAGGGATGTGGAGAGGAAGGAGATGTGAGAGCTAAGTTCAGCATGACATATCCTGAGAATATATAAAAAGGGATGCCGTGAAGAGATACTGAAACAAGTTTAGTATGACAGATCAGAGCAAGATGTGAGAGCTAAGTCCAGGCATGACAGATTGAAGAGATGAAAAAGGTGGAAAAATGGGGGGATAGAGGAAGGCAGCGATTGGTGTCGGAAGAACAAAGTCTGAGGTTGGTGTTTGGGTAAAGACGAATGATTGGGGGATGGCGAATGTTCATCCCGTGCATCCCCCTAGTTATCATCCCGAACTTGTTTCGGGATCTCATCGGGAGATTGAGGAGGAAAGATGTGAGAAAGGCGAGGGTAAGGAATCGGTAGAGGGAAAGTTAGAAGGGCGGCAGTGTGAAAGTCAAATCTTGACAAATTTATTGACAAATTCCAACGGATGAGGTATAAAGGAAGTGCAAATACTTACTTTGTAGATTACTATGTTTAACAATTAAAAAATAAAGAATATGAAAAAATTAGCATTTTTATTCGTAGCCATCATGATGTGTGTTTCTTTTGCAGCTAACGCTCAGGAAACAAGTAAAACGGTGATTATTTCCAATTTTTCGTCGCGTGCGGTGAAAGTTGAAATGCCTCTGTTTTACAAAATGGCAACGGGAGAGGCAAAAGGCTTTTCTTTGGTACAAGCGGATACAACGGGCAGAATGACTGGTTTTATCACTGTTGTTTCGGCTTATGATGCGGAAGAAGGCGCCCAGTGCATCAAGATCCGCATTGCCAACGGTAAAGATATGACAATTTTGTCGTTCTTTAACGGTTGGGCAAGTGAAGTAAACAGTAAGTTCGTTTCTGCCGGCGGTTATGCCATCGGCGAATCAGAAGATACGGTTACCATCACTAAGGGAGAAGCAAAACTCGTTTTGAACAAGGCGGATTTTGCAAAATCTATCCTCACCGTTGTTGAAAACATCGGATGGGACGAGATAAAGTAAATTTTTTCTTTGTCTTTAAGAGGAGGGGCACCGTTTGGTGTCTCTCTTTTTTTGTATCCGCTGTTGTTAACCGGAGGAGCAACAGGTAATCTTTTTGCTTGCGGAAATTTGTCTAAAGGGCTATAATCAATTTTACAAAATACGATTTTGTTGTTTTTAGGTTAATTATTATACTTCTCTATTTCTGCGCCAAATGAAATGAATGTGTATAATGCCGGCAAAGTTTCGTATTTTAAAGGCTGACTGTATGTTCGTTTCAATTTTCTGCGCCACAGAGGATTCGACATATATGTTAGCCTTTTTGTTTTGAAAATAAAAAAACTACATATATGG
>CABUAP010000215.1 GCA_902489675.1 uncultured Azospirillum sp.
TTTTCTTCTTTTCTTCCCATATTTATTTATCCTTTGCGATAAAGACAACGCCTTCGACGGTTTTGTCGTTTTCCCGGCGCAGTTCTGTTTTGTGGGTTATGATATCCGAATAGCCGCTTTTTTGCAAAAGTTTTTTGATATATTTGGGGTTGTGGCGATAACGTCCGTTTGGGGTCAGCTCATATTCGGCTGTTTCGGCACAAGCGGCAACGGAAAAACAGAAATTTCGCGGATATATGGCAGCAATAATTTGCTCGGGGGCGCCGATATAACCCAAAACATCGGCTGCGGTAACCCAATCTGCCGCCGGCAGATTTTGGCAATATTGTTTGATATCGGCTTCGATTAGTTGGTCATAGACGCCTTTGGCCTGTGCCTGTCCCAGCATGGCCGGCGAGATGTCAATGCCGATCAAGGTATTTTCTTCATTTTTAAGCGCTTCTCCGATGAGGCCGGTGCCGCAGCCGAGGTCTAGTATTTTTCCTTTGATCGTACCTAAGAGTTTTTTGAAAAGCTGTGGTAACCGGTAGTCAATTTGGCTCATGACCGTTTCATAATTGTCGGCGAACTGATTGAACAATTCGCGCGCATAGTCTGCGTTTTGGCCGCTGTCTTTGTGGTTAAATATGTCGTTTAAGCGGCGGGCAAAAATATTTTCGGGCATTTGGCTGTACCAGTTGGCGGCGATTTTTTGCGCTTTTTCCGGTTCTTTCTCATACAGCAGCATCAGGGTTTCGGCTGCATTCAATGCATATTCCGTTTGCCCCGGTTGTTTGAATATTGCGTTAAAGAAAAGTCCAAGAGCTTCTTCATATTCGCCAAAGTCCTTTTGGATGACACCGAGATTATTGCTGATTTCTGCCCGGTCGGGATTGAGAATAACGGCGCGGCGGTATTCTTCCAATGCCTCGTGC
The DNA here is from genome assembly GCA_902489675.1 of uncultured Azospirillum sp. GTDB lineage: Bacteria > Pseudomonadota > Alphaproteobacteria > RF32 > CAG-239 > JAFUYI01. Next base: position 915 of record CABUAP010000215.1, read on the forward strand.
AGGCGCTGCTGCCGATAAAGCAGGGCAGCATAATTGATGTGGGCATCAATATCATCGGGAGATATTTCAAGCGCTTTTTTATACATTTTTTCGGCTGTATCTGTATCCGGTTCGAAATTGGCCAAATTGATCAATGCGCCGATGGATCGGGGATTGAGCTCCAGCGCCCGGCGGAAATATCCGACGGCCTCCGTCGGTTGGTTTGTATCCAAACAAAGCTCGCCGGCAAGAAGCAGCGCGCTTTCGTCGTTAATCAATCCGCAGGCTTGTTTAGCGGCGTTGAGCGCGGCTGCCGTGTTGCCCTGCTGCCGGTACAGCAGTCCCATATAATAAGGAATCAGGGCGTCATTGGGGTGCTGTTCCGCCAATTTTTGCAAAGCGGGGAGATCTTTTTCCATTTTGGCCAGATTGGCCAGCGGTTCGATATATCCAGGATCGAGCAGGGCGGCTTGATTGTATTGTTCTTTGGCCTGTTCGGTTTTGCCTTGGCCGGCATATATGTTTCCAAGAGCGTTATGTGCTTCTTTAATGCCCGGTTGCAGTTGAAGAGCGCGCAGATAAGCCTCGGCAGCTTGAGCTTTTTGCCCGGAGCGTTCTTCCGACCATGCCAGATTGAAATAATATTCCGCCGATTGCGGATTTTGCGCAATTGCCCGGCTGAAGAAATCCGTCGCCTGCTTATGCAGCCCCCGGCTTTGGGCAATCAATCCCAGCAAATTGAGCACAATCGGATGGCCGGGAACGGTTTCCAATATCTGTCGGTAGAGTTGTTCCGCTTCGTCCAACTGTCCGTCATTATGCAGTTTTAGCGCCTGCTTCAGAATCATATCATATGACATCAGCCGGCACGCTCCAATTCTTCAATCGCCTGACGAACGACATTTTCAAACATTTCCGTTGTCAAGACTCCGGTGTTCACATTATAGCGCGAGGTGTGGTAGGAATCGAGCAGCACCAGATTGTGGCGGGGCAGAAAATGTTTGGCACCGTGCGCAAATTTGAAGGCCGATTTGGGATAGCCGAGTGTGCCGAGCAGCGCATTGTGGGCAACTCCGCCCAATGCCAAAATAACTTTGAGATTTTTCATTGCGCGGATTTCTTCAGTGAGAAACTGACGACAGTTGTTGACTTCTTCGGCCACCACTTTGTTTTGCGGCGGCACGCAGCGAACGGCATTGGTCACTCTGGCGCCGGTCAGTGTAAAACCGTCATCGGCTCTTTTGCCGTAATTGCCGGTTGCCAGCCCGTATTTTTTTAAAGTAGGGTAGAGCAAATCACCGGCGTAATCATTAGTAAAAGGCCGGCCGGTCTGGTTGGCGCCTTTTAGCCCCGGCGCCATGCCGAGTATGAGGAGCCCGGCGTCCTCAGAGCCGAACGGGGAAACG
>CABUAP010000216.1 GCA_902489675.1 uncultured Azospirillum sp.
TGAAGGATACAATTCGAGCGCTTTAAAAACAGCGAATTTTTTTCTCAGAGAAAGTCCGGTATAAACCCGGACTTTTTTGTGGCTGTTTTCACATTTATGTTCAGGAAAAATGCCGTTAACCTGTTTTTCTGTTTTTTAGCAGTTTATAGATTTTGTATATATACAAAGGAAACAAAAAGTAGGCTTTTATAATCTCTTTCGGGGACAGTTTTGTTGCTTTTTTGCGCGCAGACCATTTAGATGCGGCTTGCAGCTTTTGTTTGCAGGCGCTGCGCAGGGTATCCAGCTCGTCTATCGTAAAAACGTCCGGTTTGAGCACATTGGAAATATTCTCTTTTATCGGACGCCGACAAATCAAATCATCGATGAGATCAAGCCATTGTCGGTTAATTTTTTCTGCGGAATAGTCATGAAAACGTTGTGCGGCGTTCAGCCCCATCCGTTCCCGTTCCTCGGGAAAGTTAATCAGGTATTCTATTTTTGCCGACATCTCACGAACATCTTTAACCAAAAAACCGTTTTGATTATCAATGATCATTTCATTAACGGATGCCGCTTTGGCAAAACCGATACACGGCAGCCCGACGCTCAAGGCCTCCGACAACCCCAGACTGAATGCCTCGCAATAACTGGGAAAAACGCAAAAGTCGGCCGAAGCCAATATTTCTGCCGTATTTTTGACCACCATTCCGATCTTTATTCTTGATGACATTTTTTTATATTTTATGAGGTTTTGATAGTCTTTCAACAAATGCGGCGGTTCGCATTGACCATAAATTTCCAGCGTCCAGTCTTTGTACTTGTCCGCAATGGCGGAAAATGCTTCGATCAAGGCATCCGTCCCTTTACTGACGTCCGTCCGCGAAAGAAAAATGATTTTTTTATTGGAAAAAGTCAGATAATCTTTCTTGCGGATATCTTGCTGCACTGGGTTACCGATGACCACAACCGGAGTATTAGGGCACATTTGTCTGGCAGCTTCCGAAAAACTGTCAAGCAAAACCTGAACACAACTAAGATGCGGATTATTTTTTAATGTATAGCGGCTGAAGTTTGGAGCTGTATGACACATCAACAGGCTTGGAATATCAAACGTATTTTGCCCGGCATACAAATCATATAAAAAATGGAAAAAATAGATAATAAGCGACGGCTGATATTGCTGAATGGTTTGTACAAATAATGTTTGGCAGGCACCGGATTGCCGGGCAAAATTTATTGTTTTAAAATGGGGGCATATATGATCTTCAACCAGATTTAATTTAGGATCAGAAAATACGCCGATAACTTCAAATCCGTTTTGAGCCAGCATTTTTCCCATATTCCAAAATACGGTCAGCGATCCGCCGATGGTGCTGTAAATATTGTTTTGCCCAACGATAATGATTGTTTTAGTGTTTGTCATGTTCTATATCCCAAGTCAACATTTTATAACTTTTACAAGCATAATAAGGAAGCAACGGCAATTTTATTATAAACCGTATTGTTTTTGCGGCGGCATAACAGTTTTTTAAAAAGCTGTGAGAGGAGGGGCGATAAAAAAACTTTTTGACGATTTTTGGCGAAAAGACATGGTTACGGCTTTCAAACAGTCTTTTGGCTTTTTTCCATTCCTTACGGTTATAAGCATAGCCGGCGCCGAAAGCTTCAAAGTTTTGACATATTTTTTGTTGTTCCTCGGCAGAAAAATAAAATTTATGCAGTAAGCTGTTTTTTATTCTCTCCGCATTTTGTTGTTGGATAAGCACATATTCTTTTCTTTCTCCGGCCGACGGATAAAGACGATAATACAAAAGTTCTTCCCGCAGATTAGCAAGCTTTCCGCCGCAGGCAACCATATCTGCCCACAATTTGTAGTCTTCGGCATAAAGAAAATCATAGGAATAGCGAAGATGATGTTGCTTAAGAAACGAGTTTCTGATCATGACGGTAGGATGTGCGATCGGATTATAAAAACACAAAGCGAAAGCGAGCAGTTCGGGACTGAAATAACGAATATGCGAGAGGCTGTTTTGGCCCATGTTTTTTAAGGAGGTGCCGCAGGTGCAGATTTCCGGATGTTTATCCATAAAAGCGATTTGCTTTTCAAAACGGGTAGGCAGAGAAATATCATCATCATCCATCCGGGCGATAAATACGCCTTTAGCCAGAGCAAACGCCTTGTTCAAATTAGCGGTCAGTCCCTGATTTTGAGGTTGTCGGATAAAGATAATCCGTTTGTCAATGTCGGCATATTTTTGGATGATGTCCGGTGTTTTGTCTTTGGAACCGTCATCAATAATAAT
>CABUAP010000217.1 GCA_902489675.1 uncultured Azospirillum sp.
CAGCATGGTTGACAATGTGGCCGGACAAACTGATCGTACCAATGCCAATCATAACCTCTGGGTCAATCCGACTTATTATACTTCCGACTACGACGCGCCGTTTGACATTGAGGCCGACGTCTGGGGAATTGAGGCCGGCGGCGATTTGCAGCATGACTTGAACAACAAGCTTGGTTTGTTTGTATCCTACCGCAAAGGCAACTACGACATGAACGGCAGCGGCGAGCGTTATTACTCGACCGTCGGCTCGGAAATCGACATCGATTCTTATCTGGCCGGTCTGTACTATCGTTACGATCGTAACAACTGGTATACGTTTGCCACCTTGTACGGCGGCATCCAGCAAGCCGACATCAAGACCGACGACGGGGTCAAATCTGACACCGACGGGGTTGAGTTCGGCGGCAGTGTTGAGGCTGGTTATGACTATAACCTGACGGACACGGTTTACCTGACCCCGAGTCTGGGCGTGTTCTATACACAGGTCAACTATGACGATGCAACCGACAACGTCGGCAAGAAGGCGAAATATAATGACCTCAGACAAGTTGAACTGGAAGCTGGCGTTAAGCTGACCAAGGTTCTGAAAACAGATAACGGTATATCCAACGTCTACGTCAAACCAAGTGTTGTTCAGACGATTGTCGACGGCGACGAAGTCAACATCACCGGTCTTGGCAAAGTAAATACGCTTGACGACGAAACCCTTGGCCGGATTGAGCTCGGCGGCCGCTACGGTTTCAATGACCAATTGTCGGCTTACGGCTGGGCGAATTATACCTTCGGCAGTGACTACGACGCGACCACCGTCGGTCTGGGGCTGAACTACGCTTGGTAGTTATACCCAAACAAAAACTCCCGGAAATCTTCCGGGAGTTTTTGTTTAATCATAACTACTCTCAAAAACTTTTAACGGAAGACTCAAATCCGCACCAAACCGCTTTTGAATAAATGCAGATATTTCTCCGCGCATTTTTTCATTCAACGCCTTATCGGTATGAAAACGCATCAAAGTGTCAAACATCATATCAACCAGTTTGAGCCGCTTGCAAAAAACAACGGAACTGTAATAATTGAGATCAAAAATCCAGCCGATATACCCCAACATTTCATCAGCCTGAGTCCGTATTTTGCGCCGGTCAATCGGTTGATGTTGCCAAAAATCTTCCAGTACACCGTCTGAAATCTGCTGTCTTTGATCCTTCACTTGATCGATAAAAGATACAAACAACGGCATCAGCATAGTTTCATCATACATCATCAGGTTAAAATTCGCAATTTTATCAGCGTCACGGATCAAAAACAGAATCTTTTCGACCTGCTTTTTTAAAACCGGATCCCCAACGGCCCCAACATCTTCGTCAGCATAAAAATCACCGATCAAATGCCCGTGATGTTTAATCGGCAGCGTAATCCGCACGTCATCATAAGCCGGCATTGTTCTCAACATTTCCCAGCCCATAATACTATGGTCAAGCTTATCTTGAACACCAAGAAAACGTTGTCTGATTTCATCAAAACGGGCAATATCATGCAACAGCACCGCCGTTTTGGCCAACTCGATAAAATCTTTCTTCTTATCGGCAAACCACGGTTCATGCCGAATGATAAAATTTCCTGCACCCAAAACTTGCAGACTGTGCCGATATTTTTCATCGGTATAAAGCGCATAATAAGGAGATGCGGCCACAATTTTCCGATTTCGACAATATTCCTCAAGCAAAAATTTCCGTGCTTCCGCAAGCATTTTTTCCTCCCTTACTCAATAATAAATATTTAGAGTTATTTTTTCGTAAATTTGTAAAAAAACACTTGCCAAAAGAACAAATTTAGAACATTGTAGTTTTCAGCGGATAACTGTCAACCGTCATTTGCAATCGGCGGCAATTTATCGGATATTAGAAACTAGTTATGACAACAAACAGGAAAGTATAAGCAATATGGAAAAAGATAAAGCATTGGACGCTGCCCTGACCCAAATCGAAAGAACTTTCGGCAAAGGTTCGATTATGCGGCTCGGACAAAATACCAACATTGATATTGAAGCCATTTCCACCGGTTCGCTCGGAACCGATATCGCTTTGGGAATCGGCGGCCTGCCCAAAGGAAGAATTATCGAAATCTATGGTCCGGAAAGCTCCGGTAAAACCACTTTTGCCTTGAGTGTCGTTGCTCAGGCGCAGAAAAAAGGCGGCATTTGCGCATTTGTCGATGCCGAACACGCACTTGATCCGTCATATGCCAAAAAAATCGGCGTTGATATTGAAAATCTGCTGGTTTCCCA
>CABUAP010000218.1 GCA_902489675.1 uncultured Azospirillum sp.
TTTTCGATGAGTTGCGGAAGCTTTCTAAGTTGTTGAGAAACAAAAATTTTGCTTGATATTCAAATCGGAAAATCATACTTATAATTTACATCAAAAAAAGGATCCTTTTTTTGCGGCAAGTTCAAATGACGAATAAAAAAAACTCCCGGAATTTTCCGGGAGTTTTTGCTTTGGGGCAAATTTATCAATAGATTGGGAATTTTTCACATAAGGTGATGACTTTTTGCCGGGTATCGGCGATTGTCTTCTCGGCATCGCCTTTGGCCAGAGCGTCTATAATGTCACCGATCCAATTTCCGATCAGTGTGAATTCTTTTTCCTTAAAACCGCGGGTGGTTCCGGCCGGCGTACCAACTCGGATGCCGGAAGTTACTTTCGGCGGCTGCGGATCAAAAGGAATGGCGTTTTTGTTGCAGGTGATGTTGGCTTCTTCCAGCTTTTGCGCTACAATGTCGCCGGTTAAACCCTTCGGTCGCAAATCGACTAACAGCAGGTGCGTGTCGGTTCCGCCGGAAACAAGATCAAGACCGCGTTCTTTCAAAACGTTACCCAGAGTTTTGGCATTTTTGATCACTTGTTCTGCATATGTTTTGAACTCATCGCTCAAATCTTCTTTAAAACAGACGGCTTTGGCGGCAATAATATGTTCCAAAGGACCGCCCTGAGTGCCGGGGAAAATGGCCGAGTTGATTTTTTTGGCCAGTTCTTCATTATTGGTCAAAATCATGCCGCCGCGAGGGCCGCGCAGGGTTTTGTGGGTGGTGGTGGTAACGACGTCGGCATATTCCAACGGATTGGGGTGTACGCCGCCGGCAACCAACCCGGCAAAATGCGCCATATCAACCATTAGATAGGCATTCACTTCATCGGCAATTTTGCGGAAACGGGCAAAATCTATTTGCCGCGGATAAGCAGAACCGCCGGCAATGATCAGTTTGGGGCGGTGTTTTTTTGCCAGTTCGGCAACTTCATCATAATCAATCAGCCCGTCTTCTTTGCGCACGCCGTATTGGACGGCCTGCAGCCATTTGCCGGAAACGGAAACTTTTGAACCGTGCGTCAGGTGTCCGCCGGCATCAAGCGACATTCCGAGGATGACATCGCTGGGTTGGAGCAGGGCAACGTAAACAGCAGTGTTGGCCTGGGAACCGGAATGCGGCTGAACATTGACAAACTGAGCGTTAAACAGTTTTTTGGCACGTTCGATAGCCAGATTTTCCACAGCATCAACAAAAACGCAACCGCCGTAATAGCGCCGTCCGGGATAACCTTCTGCGTATTTGTTGGTCAAAATTGAACCCTGAGCTTCCAGTACGGCTTTGGAAACAATATTTTCCGAAGCAATCAGCTCAATTTGCTGCTGTTGGCGTTTCAGTTCAAGGTTAATGGCATCAAAAATTTCGGGATCTTCGACTGATAAGTTTTTTTCAAAATCCATAATTATTTTCCCTCCTCAATTTTTTCGAGTCGGCGGTTGTGTCGGCCGCCCTCAAATTCCGTTTGGTTAAAAATATCGATCCGGCGGATGACATCTTCCGTTTTCATGGTTCGGCCGCCAAAGACAATCACGTTGGCGTTGTTATGTTTTTTTGCCATTTCTGCCGTGAAATCATCATATAAGAGAGCAGCTCTGATGCCATGGTAGCGGTTGGCAGCAATAGAAATGCCGATTCCTGTCCCGCAGATCAGAATTCCCGAATCTGCCTGTTTGGAAAGAATCGCTTCTGCCATTTTTTGGGCGGCATCGGGATAATCGCAAGAATCTGTATTATAAGTGCCGAGATCTTCCAAAAATATGTTTTGGTCCGCATAATGTTTGATAAGCTTTTGTTTTAATTCAAAACCTCCGTGATCGGAAGCAATAGCGATTTTCATGTTTTGCTCTCCCAAAATATTGATTTGGTCAGATGATAGTGCATGAAGAAGAAAAAAAAAGCATTTTTTTTAGATTTATGCAAAAAAGTTATTGACGAGTGCAAAAAAAATTGTATATATAGTTTTCATCGAATGTGCGACGGTATTGTGGCCGGTTGGCAGAGTGGTTATGCAGAGGACTGCAAATCCTTCTATATCGGTTCGATTCCGGTACCGGCCTCCACATCGTATATTTTGTTCCGGCTTAGCTCAGTGGTAGAGCAATCGGCTGTTAACCGATCGGTCGTTGGTTCGAATCCGACAGCCGGAGCCAATTTGGCTAGTGTCAATCGACACTTTATAAAACGGGAAACATAA
>CABUAP010000219.1 GCA_902489675.1 uncultured Azospirillum sp.
TGTTTGCGGAGGATGCTCTTTGCGGCATCTCAATACGGAAGAATATCGGCAGTATAAATGCGCATTGGTGCAAAAAGCGCTGCAATCCATTACCCGGCAGAATTTTAATTTTTCCGAACCTGTTTTTGTTCCCGAAGGCTGCCGCCGCCGCGCAAGCTTTGCCTTTCGCCGTGCCAAAGGCGGAATTGTCCTCGGGTTTAATGCTCATCGCAGCAACGAGATTGTCAGCCTGAATGCTTGTCCGCAGCTGACCCCCGGGCTAAACCGCGGTCTTGTGTTTTTCCAAAGCCTGTTGTCCGAATTGTGCCGGGTGCCGCTGACTGTCAAAGAAGGGAAAAAAGGCAAAGCCAAAACCGTTTATATTGAAAAGGGCGATCTGTGGCTGACGGAAGCCGACAACGGTCTGGACGCCGTGCTGGAATTTGACCTGCCGCTCAATTTGGAACTGCGGGAGATTATCTCCGAACGCGTTGGTGCGGCTAATGATATTGTCCGTGTTTCTCACCGTTTGGGGGTAGACCGGCCGGCGGAAACAATCTTGGAAAAAGGCAAACCTTATGTCAAAACCGGCGGTGTCAGCATTTTTATTCCCGCCGGAACTTTTTTGCAGCCTTCAAAGGAAGGGCAGGCGGCGCTCACCGCGTTGGTGCTGAAATATCTGGGCGATACTTCCGGCAAAATTGCCGATTTGTTCTGCGGTGCCGGCACTTTTTCTTATCCGCTGGCTGAGCGGCCGGGCAATAAAGTAGTGGCTGTCGATTCTTCAAAAGAATTACTGGAAGGGTTTAAAAATTCCGTCAATCGGCAAATGATTGCCAATATCGAAATTATCAACCGCAATTTGTTTAAATATCCGTTGGAAGGCGCCGAACTGGCAAATTTTGCCGCCGCGGTGTTTGATCCGCCGCGCGCCGGCGCCAAAGAGCAGGCTCTCCGGCTGGCGGCGCTGCCTGCGGGAAAACGGCCGCAAAAGCTGATTGCCGTTTCCTGCAATCCGGAAACTTTTGCCCGTGATGCCGAAATTTTGCAGCAAGGCGGCTATCGTCTGCAAGAAGTAACGCTGGTTGACCAATTTATTTATACTTCTCACTGTGAATTGGCGGCATTGTTTGTCGATGATGCCGTGATATAAACAATTTTTTGCCGCCTATTTACAAATCAAATGCCTTTCTTTATAGTCGGGATATGTCAACCAAAAAACAAGGAAGGGTTTTTATGTCAAAAAAAATGCTTTTAGCTGCCGCCGTGTTGGTTTTGGCTTCCTGCGCAGCGCAAAATGAAGGGTCGCTGGTTCGCTATTGTCCGAATGTGCAGTTGGTTCCCGAAAACGGCCGTATGACTCAGATGTCCGGCAAGCAGGAAGAATCAAAAATCGAGCTGATCGGCTATGAAGGCTATTGCCGTACCGATCTTCGCAATCAGACCAAGGCGATGGTGGCGCCGATTTTTGAGGTTTCGCGCCGAACCGAGACATCTAACGAATATGTACGTTTCAGCTATTATACCGATACCGGCGACAACAAAGTTGCCCTGCTTGGCAAAGAAACGCATTCTGTCAGCGTCAAAGTGCCGAATGTCGGTGAAAAGGTGATGTATCAGGGCGATTATGTGGAAATCAGAATCCCCGATGACGAACCGGGTTTTGTTATCAAAATGGGGTTGGTCTTAAGTAATGCGCAATACCGCTATAATCGCACTCACGGCCTCAAGTAAAATTTAATTTAGGAGCAAAAGATGTCTTACGATTCTCAGAAAATGTCTTCGCGGATGGCAAATGCGATTCGCTTTTTGGCGGCCGATGCCATTAATAAATCCAAATCCGGCCATCCCGGAATGCCGCTTGGCATGGCCGATGTGGTAACCGTACTTTTTACGCGTTATCTCAAAATCAACCCGCAGGCGCCGCGCTGGTTTGACCGTGACCGTTTTGTCCTTTCCGCCGGTCATGGCTCAATGCTGCTGTATTCGCTGCTGTATCTGTTGGGGTATGAAGATATTTCGATCGAAGATATCAAGAACTTCCGCCAACTCGGTGCCAAAACCGCCGGACATCCGGAATATGGGCATCTGGCCGGGGTGGAAATGACCACCGGCCCGCTCGGACAGGGTATTGCCTCGGCGGTTGGCATGGCTTTGGCCGAACGGCGATTGAATGCCCGTTATGGTGACAAATTGTGCAGTCACTATACTTATGTC
>CABUAP010000220.1 GCA_902489675.1 uncultured Azospirillum sp.
TATGGAACAATATGTAAATAATGCGCTCGTTCAAAAATATAATGATTATTTAGATTATGCAAAAAAGGTGGTGTAAATTCCGCCTTATTTTTGTAATATGAAGAACTGTCAGCTACGCTGGCGGGTTCCTTTTTTGATTGTAATATAAAACCCCCGGTGTTTTCCGGGGAGGGGTTGATACTTTGCCAACAAGTGGATTAGACGTTTCTGCCCTGCTGTTAGGCTTGTGAAAGTCTTTTGGTCGGGTGTGTGCGGCTTATTGCGGTTAAGTTTAGCCAGTGGTAGTTTCTTACATTCCTTGGCATTAAACCCCAAGTTTGAATTGTCCAATTTATGGGGAGCAGTTCCGTTTACTAGGGCTGAATGCAAAGGTATCGTTAGGCACCGCTCTATATGCCTTTGAGCATGGTCAAACCGTTAGGTCTGTATCCGTTATAGAGCCCTACGCTTTACGCGGGGATATTTTTTTATCGTTCTGTATAATAACGGTTCATTTTTTTAAGAGCAGGGACATGATCAGGAGAATCTTTAATCTCGTCCCGAATGGTGGTAATTTCCGTCGGTTCGGAGAATTTCATGCTGGATGTGATATCTTTGGTTTTGTCGTTTTCTCCGATTTTAACATATTTATTCAGGCCTTCCTGCATATAAGCCGGCAGCTGTCGCATAATGTTTTTTAAACCTGCGCAGTTGATTCGGGCGGCAAAAATCATGGCATCCTGATTTTTGCGGAAATTCATCTGTCTTTTTGCTTCCAAGGATTGGTGCATTTCCTGCCCGATCACATATACCATATTGCTGCGATTATTGACCAGTTTGCTGCATTTTTCTTTTTTTCGGTCTTCGCTGCATGAGGGTAAAATTTGGTCGTATACATCATAAACAGCGCCGATCGGGAACTTGTGATGGATGGAAACAATTTGCATATCCGCCGTTTCATCCCGCAGTTCTTTGCTCAACTGGTGTTCTTTGGCTTTGCTTTCAAATTGTTGTTTGTAGTCCGGATCTTGAAAGGCCAGAGCGGCAATATCGTTTTGGCTGCTGCACAAGCCGCGGATATATACATTGTCAATCGTCTGTAAATAAGTCGGCCAATTGCTGTCGGTACGATGGCTGAGGTTATATTCGTATTTTTGTGACAGCAACCCGGCTACGGTTTTAAAATAAAGCTCCGTACATTTTTCTTTGTAGGCGGCTTTTCTTTTGGTTTCAATACCCGGTTGAGCAGCTTCTTCGGGCGAAATGCCAAGTGCCTGATCAATCTCGGCGTCGGCGGCGTCTTTGCCGACAGAAGCTTCGATCATTTGCCGGAAAACAGGGTAGGTGCTGCCGATTGAGCTTTTCTGAGCCGCATTCTTGCCTTCGGTCAACATGGTACCGTAAAGTTTCAGAAAATCGGGTTTGGTTGTTTGATTGAAATCGTTTCTTATGTCGTGGCGGAAGTTTTTTTGCTCTTTATTGACATTAAATTCGTAAGATTTGGTCGGATTTTTCTCAAAGGTGTATTCTTCAATATCCTCTCTGATCAATTCAATGGAGTTGTTTTTTGCATTTTCTTGATTATAGGTTGCAAAATCTTCAGTCAGTCTTTTCTTGAAAAAGCCCATTCTGCCGCTCAATTCTTTGTGCAGCTTATCCGCGCTTTCATCGTCCAGTTCGCCCGAGCAGGCCGCGGCGGATAGTTCGTCGGCATTTTTTATACCGGCTTCGTGCATAAGGGTGGCAAGAATTTCCGCCCCGCTCATTTCGTGTTCGTTGGTCTGTCCGCTGGCCAGTCCGAAGTAGCCGAGCTGTTTGTAGGCATTGATGGCACGGCTGCGGTAAATACGCTCTTTCAGCTGGTCAATATTGTTGATATCTTCCAATTGGTGTTCAATAACCAGGTCAAGCGCTTTTTCGTCTTCAAGAACTTTTTCATTAAGATCGGCGATTTTTTTGTACAATTCTTCAATATCGGCAGCACTGATATTCGCAGCGTCGGTTTTGCTGATTTCCATCAGCGAAAAGGTTGCCAGAATACGGGTTTCTAAGTCGATTTTATTGTTTGTCTTCTTTTTGCCGAGTTTTGCAGCCATTTTATTCTCCGTTGGTTAACTATGGTCAGGATACAATATTGTCATTTTTATGTCAATAAAATGTCCAAAAAATATCTTATAAAAGCGAGTTGACTTTTTGTCCGTTTT
>CABUAP010000221.1 GCA_902489675.1 uncultured Azospirillum sp.
CAGAGGTGCAGTTATGTTGTTTTTTTAGAAAAAGCTAAAGCTGCGAGTCTTAAAGAATCGCAGAGAGCCAGAGCTTGAGGGGCGGTAAATAATGGAAAAATCTTAAAATTTCTGTTGATAAACGGCTTATTTGTTTAATAAACAGAAAAAAATCATTTTTTTATGCGGAAAAGCTTTGATTTTGTTTGACTTGAAAGCAAAAACGTTCTTAAATTTTGTTGTGGCGGTACTGCACCGCTTTGTTTAATACAACTTATATAATAGGGAGTTCCTCATGAATAAAAATGAACTTATTGCCAGCATTGCCGCTGCAACCGGTCTGACAAAAACAGATTCCACCAAAGCTCTTGATGCTTTCATCAATTCTGTTGCCAAAGCTTTAAAAGAAGGCAAAGAAGTTCGTCTGGTTGGTTTTGGTACTTTTGGTGTTACCGAACGTGCTGCTACAACCGGCCGCAATCCCCGTACCGGTGCAACAATCCAAATCCCTGCTCGTAAGGTTGCTAAGTTCAAACCGGGTAAAGCACTGCAGGATTCTGTAAACTAATCGACTTTTGAGATTTGAATTGTAAAAGGACGGAGATTGTGCCGTCCTTTTTTGTTTGGATGAGTTATGTGGCAATATGAATTAATGACTTTGCCCTTTATTTCTGGACAAAATCGGTAAATTATGATAGACTGATATTATTCTAAAATAAGGTTGGTGTGTTGATGGCGGATCTTGATTCTGCGGAAAATATAAAAAAGATTATGGCATTGGCCGGAGAATTGAAAGTTTCCGGTTACGATAAGGCGCGGCCGGAACAAAAAGCCAAAATCGCTGAAACTCTGGATTTTTTGTATGCCGGCAGGAGCAGTCCGGATAAGCAGGAAAAGCTGATGGCATTGTTACAATTTATATCTGAGCCATTATCATCAGAGCAACAATCGGTGGATTTTGATCTTCATGCTCATTTGAACGATCTGGCTGAATTGATTGAAACCAAAGACGGAGCTGACTTTTATCGTCGGTTGCAGCAAGCGGGAGAAACGCTCAATTGCAGTTTAAATGTTAAAGAATTATGGCGTTCGAGCAAACCGTTGCCGGCAGATGATAATGTTGACAAAATTAAAAAAGCGGAAGAAATTTTTACGCGTTTGTGTGAGGCAGACGGAAAATCTAATCGTTATTTGCGCGATTTAAATGCACAATATCCCGTTTCATTCAGCATTGTCAGCGGTCAGGATAAAGACGGCGAATGTCGAATTGTAAATGATGAGCAGGGTAAACATTGTGTGGTAAATCTCACGGAGGGAAGCGTTAGCGATGAACGTTTGCTGCCGATGCTGATTGCTCATGAACTGGGGCATTATATTGAGGGGATGGGCAGACCGGACGGATTTCGCGGTCAATTGCCGGAAAGTCAGGAGTATACGGCTGATATTCTGGGGGCTGAAATGGCCTTGAATGCCGGTTTTCGTATCAATGGAATGAGCCGTGAGCTCAAGAAAAAGAACAATTCGTTTTTGCAGGCGAGAGGTAATGCCTTGGATAAATTCGGACAATTGTATCAGCAAGCCGATTTGGAACGGCGGTTGTCTGAGCTGCCCAATACGCCGGCCGGTCGTCAAGTGTGTCGTTTTGTCAATGAGGTTAATGCGTTCTGGGATCGTTGGGAAGGTGAAAAAAAGAAGGCTGATCGTTATTATATGACCTTGAACAGCGAGCAAAAACTTGAGATCGTGCTGATTGAGATGGAAAAGCAAAAAGATTGTGCCGGGTTGTCTGTTGCGGAGAAAATGGCAAAACTTGATGAAAAAGTGGCAAAGCACCGTGAACAGGAAAAGAAATTTTCCGGTCGAGAACTCTCATCAGAAGAGGCTAAGGAGAATCTGTTTGAGAATGTGGTCAAGACACATTTGTATAATCAACTGGCGGTTTTAAAAATTAACTCTTGTTTTAATCCGAATTTTGATCAAGCGCTGAATAAGGGATATTGTACAGCTTCGGTTATGGAATGTCTGCGTAAAAGTGATCGCAGCGGGGAATTGGAGGCCATATTTAATACTGATCCGGAAAATTTGGCTCATCCGGCCACATTATTTAAGCATTTGATGGAAGCCGAAGGCGGAAAGTATGCCGGATATGTTCATCGTTCGGGGGATAACGGTTGAACATATCCGGCATACTTTCC
>CABUAP010000222.1 GCA_902489675.1 uncultured Azospirillum sp.
AGCCGTCAACTCTTTTTCTCCCCTTTTATTTTGCCTCTTTAGCCATATCTCCTCCCTCAAACAAGTCATTGATCCAAATTATATCGCTTGATTTCCCTTTTACACTCTCCTTTTTTATCCCCCCAAACCAGACACCTGACACATGATTTTGAAAACAAACACCCGCTACCTAACATAGGCGTAAAGCGTTCCAAATCACAAACGCCCTGCCCAAAAGCTGCGCAAGCCTGACGGTTGGAATGAAATATCTGCTTCTCCCCTCTTATACAGACGTTCAAAACATAAATATTCTCCGAGAAATCAAGCGATCTAAAACAATATAAAACCGGCGGTTTGACCTAGGCTCACCGGCATGAAGCTGCCCCAACAACATATCGGCACTCCTCCCATTAAAATAGATACCCCTTAATTTACTAGGACTACAAAAAGGTACCTTAATAATATCTTTTCGTTTCAGTCCCAAACAAAACTGTCCACGCACAAAGATGTGGAGCGATGTTTGTACCGACATCATAACATTTCCCCATTAAAAGGGGGAAAGTCTTTAAGGTATCAAAATAGATCCCTCCCAACCGAGGGGCTATAGAAAAGGCACCTGTTGGCGCCTTTTCGTTACAGCACCAAACGGAGATGACCTAAATCCTGGCGTCGCGGATTATATCGAGAAATTGTTACCGAAACTACTGAGAAGTATCCCAGGATGTGAGATAGAGAAGATTTGCTTTGATAAAGACCATGTTCACTTTGTAATGACAATATCACCACGATATGCCATAGCAGATGTTATGGTACAATTGAAAAGCCAATCTTCATCGCAAATAAGAGCCAAGCTTACTTGGCTTGGCAAAGTATATTTTAAGGAAAATGTATTTTGGTCGTGGGAATACTTCGTAAGTAGCGTTGGCTTAGATGAAGAAAAAATTAAACATTATGAGAATTTCGGGGACGCCAGGTTTTAGGACACAACGACGATACTTACACACCTATACGACGTGGTAACTCAAACGGTAAACACTATGTTGACTTTGTACAACTTCCATAACTCTTTATAGCCTCGTCGTCGCGAACATTCCCCCCATTTTAATGGGAAGAATGCTAAGGCATCAAGACACAAAAAACCCCGGACAAGCCGGGGGATTTTTTTAAGATGCTGTTAAAATCCGGTAAATTTCACTACAAGTTTGTGCTTCTCGGATTTTTGTACAAACATCATCATTCTTGATAACTTTGGATATTTGTGCCAACGCACTCAAATGATCGGCGCCGCTGTTTTCCGGTGACACCAACATAAAGAGCAAATCGACCGGACGTTTATCCGCCGCTTCAAAGTCAATTCCGGTTCCCAATTTGGCAAATATGCCTTTTAAATTTGTCAGTCCCGGAACTCTGCCGTGCGGCAAAGCCGTTCCCCCGCCAAAAGCGGTAGAACCAAGATTTTCTCTTTCCGTAATGATATCAAGCATAGTGCGTTCATCAATACCGGTCCCTTGCGCAAGCTTTGTCGTCATTTTTTGTAAAAGCTGCTTCTTAGACATGGTATCGTTTATGATGACGATATCATTACTGGACAGAATATCAGAAATTTTCATTTTATCACCCTAGTTATCGGCTTTCGGTTCAACCCAGCCGATATTGCCGTCTTTGCGGCGATACACCATGCTGATATGATTATTGGCTGCGTTTCTGAACATCAAAGCACATTCATTGGCCAAATCCATATACATAACAGCTTCGCTGACAGTACATACCGGGATATTGGCTTCAGTTTCGGCAATAGTCAGCGGTGCGTTAACATCAACGTCCATTTCTTCCTCAGTTTCAATAATCGGAAGAACCGCCTCGGAAGCCAATTCGGCCAATCCGGTCTTGCTTTTGTGGTCTTTCAAACGATTTTTGTGTTTGCTCAGACGAACGGCAATATGGCTGTTGGCATTGTCAAAAGCCGTATAAGGGTCACCGGCGGTTCCGGTACCTTTCAAAACAATATTCTTAGCGGGATGAACGGTAACTTCGGCGGAAAATTCATCACCTTCTTTGGAAAAAGCAACATTGCAGCCGATAGGATCGCTGAAATATTTAGTTACTGAATTCAGAACATTTTCTTCAATATGTGAACGTAATCTGTCCCCGATATCTACTTGTTTACCTGTAAGTGTGATTTTCATAATT
>CABUAP010000223.1 GCA_902489675.1 uncultured Azospirillum sp.
CGTGGCGGCGGAATTTCCGACGGCTGCGGAAAAATAAATATTCTGTCATTTTTTTATACAGACCGCTTGAAAAAGTAGAAAAAAAGGATATAATCACTCTCCGTATGAAAATAAAAGGATGGTGAAATCGGAATGAATAAAAGTTCTTCGGTTATGGTTATTAACAAGACCCCGCAACTGCCGGTTCCGGCAGAAGGAAACGGCCTGTTATCCTATTTTGAGAGAATAAAAAGTTTTCCGGTGTTGAGTGAAGAAGAAGAACAGGCGCTGATACTGGACTTCAAACAAAATCACAATTTGGAAGCTGCTCATCGGCTGGTGCTTTCCCACTTGCGTTTGGCGGCAAAAATCGCTTTAACCTACCGGCGTTACGGCCTGCCGTTGGCGGATTTGATATCGGAAGCCAACATTGGGTTGATGCAGGCGGTCAAAAAATTTGATTTGGAGAAAAAAGTCCGCTTGTCCACTTATGCTATATGGTGGATCAAAGCTGCGATCAATGATTTCATTTTGCGTTCATGGTCGTTGGTCAAGATCGGCACTGTGGCCGCGCAGAAAAAACTGTTTTACAATTTGGGACGGATCAAAGCCAAGCTCGGTATTTATGAAAATAAAGAGCTGGAACCGTCGGTGGTTAAGCAAATCGCGAGCGAATTGGTGGTTGATGAAAAAGATGTCATCGAAATGAACCAGCGTTTGGGCGGAGATACATCGCTCAATGTTACTGTCGGCGATGATGAAAACGAGCGCGAAAAAATTGATATGCTGGTGGATAAGCGCCAAAACCTGGAAGCCTCGCTGGCTTGCAAGCAGGAAGCAGTGCAAAAGCATCAAATGTTGAAAAAATGTATGGAACACTTGTCGGAACGAGAAGCTTACATTATCCGCCACCGGATGTTGACCGAAAACCCGCAGACGCTGGAAGAAATCGGCGCCAAGTTTGAAGTCAGCCGCGAGCGGGTACGTCAGATTGAGAAAAAGGCGTTTGAACACCTGTCTGCTTTGGTCAAAGAAGAAGCTGCCCGGGCAGAAGCTGCCGTTTAAAAGGAGAAAAAATGGCGAAAGACAAGCAAAAAACCAAAGAGTTTGAGTTTGCCGGCGAAATAACGGCAACGGCTGTTGCCGGAGTTGAGTTCCGGGAAAATTTTTCGCCTTCCGAATCTTTGGACGGTATGCAGGAGCGGATGGAGGAACGGATAAAAAAAGTCCGTAAGATCAAAAAAAACAATATCTTTGTTAATCCGTTCAAAAGTTCGAATCAATAAGTACAATGGCAGACCTCTTTTTCAATCAAACGGTAGCAAGGCTGGCAACAGCGGGCATACCTTCGCCGCGTTTGGAAACCAGAATGATTTTCGCGCATATTGCCGGTGTGGAAAGCAACGCTTACGATCCGGCAGGTGAGCTTTCTCCGTCGCAGCGGCAGGAAGCGGAAATATTGATTGCGCGTCGGGCGGCTCATGAACCGCTCGATAAAATTCTCGGACACCGCGCTTTTTATAAATATGACTTTCTTGTCAACGATCAGGTTCTAAGCCCGCGGCCGGACAGCGAAGTTCTGGTTGAAACGGCGTTAGAGTTGATTGAAGAAAATCAGCTGCGCTCTGTGTTGGAGCTGGGAGTTGGTTCCGGCTGCCTGTTGCTCTCGTTGCTGGCCGACAGAGCTGAAATGACCGGTGTTGGTGCCGATATTTCAAAAACGGCTTTGGCTGTGGCTCAAAAGAATGCCGATCGGCTGGGGGTAAAAAATCGTGTACGGCTGATTGAATTTGACTATTTTAAAGATTATTTTACCGAACGTTTTGATCTGATCGTCAGCAATCCGCCGTATATACCGAGTGCGGATATTAAACTTTTGGAGCCGGAGGTAAAAAAATACGATCCGCTGCAGGCTTTAGACGGCGGTGCAGACGGGCTGGAGCATTACCGGCAGATTGCTCGAACGGCGGGAAATTGGCTGAATGCGGGCGGTTATCTGATTTTGGAGGCCGGTATCGGTCAGGCAGAAGATATTATTGATGTCTGCTCTGCATCCGGTTGGCAGCCAATTGGGGTAAAAGCAGACTTAAATGGGATCAAACGTTGTATAATATTAAAAAAATGATTTGCATTTAGCAAAAATATTTGTGAGTCCATTTCGATACCGGATTCAGTGA
>CABUAP010000224.1 GCA_902489675.1 uncultured Azospirillum sp.
TTGCGAAAAGCACTAAGGCCGGCAAAATCCAGCATTTGATCAAAGTTCTTGTCCACCTTTTTCAAATCGGCGTAAAATTCCAGATTTTCCTGAACGCTCAAATCTTCATAAAGACCGAATTTTTGCGGCATATAACCGATTTTAGCCGCTAATTGATCTCTGTCTTGCTGCGGGTTTAGACCACAGACAGAGATGTTGCCGCTGTCTGGCAACAATAAGCCGTCAATCAGTCGGAGCAGGGTAGTTTTGCCGGCGCCGTCCGCACCGATCAACCCCATAATCTGTCCTTTGGGAATTGTCAGCGACAGCTTGTCAACGGCTGCTGTTTTTCCGTTGGAAAAAGTTTTGCTGATTGCCTTTAATTCAATGCAATTTCCGTTTGTCATCGGTTTTCTCCGCAGACTCCGTTTCCAATATAACCGTTACCGGCATTCCCTGCTTTAAAAAACGGTCGGCGTCATCTACATATACATTCAAACGATAAACCAGATCGGTTCTCAGTTCTTCCGTTTGCACGGTTTTGGGAGTAAATTCGGCTACCGGAGAAATATAGCCGATATGCCCTTGATATTGTTTGCGTTGATCGGTTGCCGTATCTATACTGTCGGTGATAATTTGGGCTTTGGTTCCGTAGTCTATGCGGCCAAGCTTTGTTTCCGGCAGATAAACGCGGATCCAGAGCGGCGTGTCTTTGGCCAAAGTATAAACCGGCTGTCCCGAGGAAACCGTTGCGCCGGGTTCTCTGATGCGTGAGCTGATGATGCCGTTGTCAGGGGCATAAATTTTGGTATATTCCAGTTGATTCTTTTCATATAAAGCGGTGAGCTTGGCCGTTTCCAGCGCGGCTTTGGCTTCATCTCTGGTATTGGTATAAGAGATGCAGCTGCGTTCGGAACTGATTTTTTGTTTACACAAAGGGCGGTTGGTTTCCAGTACCGATTCCGCTTCCTTCAACTGTGCCTCAACCCGTCTGATTTCCGATAGTGATTTTTTGTATATCTGTTGATAGTCTTCGTCATCAAGCGCGGCCAGCAAATCGCCTTTTTTGACCCGATCCCCTTCTTCAAAAAACATTTCTTTTAAAACACCGGGAACCCTGAACGCCATATCTACCTGCCTGATATCGACATTGCCGTATAAGGTAATTGTGTTTCTGTCGTCTTTGCCGGCGGTTGTCAGCCCCAAAACAGCAATCAATGCAATACAAAAAACTATAATCGTCAGAACTTTTTTCATTGCAACCTCCTTGCGCTCTCCAATACGGCATCACAGTTTTGAGCAATTTGTTTTTTTATGTTGTCGAGTACTTCCGGTGTATATTTTTTAATGTTCATGCACCGAAGCAGTGCCTCTTTGTGAATGCGGAAAATGAGGGCCTGTCCGAACAAGGTATGAGTAATGATCATTGCTTCCGGGGCATTTTCGTCCATGCTCAAAATTTTGGCGGTCAGATAGGAAATTCTTCGGTGAACAGGTTCTATGATTTTGGGATAAAAATTATCATAAGCGGTGGACGGGCTAAAGATTTCATTAACCATCAACATGGCTTGTACATCAGAGATGGCGTTGCCGCACAGGAAGTCAAAAAAACGACAAATGATTGTTTTAATTTCCTCTTGCGGAGAAACTTTTTCCTCCGGCAGAGCTTCAGAGTTGAATAATTGACCGTTTATGGTTGCAATCACTTCATCAATCGCGGCTTCATATAGTTTTTGCTTGGAACCGAAATAATAATTGATTGCACAAAGATTAACCCCGGCCTGTTTGGCCAATTCGCGGGTTGAAACTCCGTCAACGCCGCGTCTGGCAAAAAGTGCCGCAGCTGTCTTCAGCAATTTTGTTTTGGTATCTTTCATAAAAATTTACCCTCTGACTTTTGTTTTATTTGCGTGTATTCATATGAGTTCTTTTATCCTTATTTTTCTCTATTTCTCATTCTTTGTTTTTAGCCTTTGTTTTTTACCATGTTTGTTGCCATCTTCTCTTGTCTTTTTGTTTCCCCTTATTCTTTGCTTTTCCCGGTTTCCCTATTTCTCCTCCTTCCCCTTTCCGCCCGTTCTTGGCTTTTCCCGGTTTCCCTGTTTCTCCTCCTTTCCGTTTCCGCCCGTTCTTGGCTTTTCCCGGTTCTCTTGTTTCTCGTCCTTTCCGCTTCC
>CABUAP010000225.1 GCA_902489675.1 uncultured Azospirillum sp.
CCTGCGACAGTTGTGTTCTCAGCAGATAAAAATTTGTTATACAAACGATTTGACTAATCCCCGGAAAGAACCTGTCATTAAAGATGATCCTTTCCAAAGGACAGATCAGATCCAAAAGCTTCATGAAAAAATTGTCACCCAATTGAGAGAATACCTTTCTTCTCTAAAAGTTGCATAGAGTATTGCCTGAAGGAACTAACCTTATAACCGGGAAGTGAATATGACTAAAAAGACTTTGATTTTGGCGATAGTCGCCGCATTTTCCTTTGCCACAGCCGCGCAGGCGCAGGTGCCGCCATCGGTATTGCAAAACCAGAACCGCATCCAGCAAGAGCAGCAACGGCTGTTGAATGAGGAATTCCGGCGGCAGGAGCTGCAAAAGGCTTTGCAACGCCCTACCAGAGAAGAAACTCCCAAACCGGCAGAGGAAGAAGAACCGGATCTGGTTACATCCTGCGTAAACATCAGGAAAATCATGTTTACCGGAAACTCCGAAATCAGCGATTGGTCAATCAAGCGGATCACCAAGCAATACAAAGGCACTTGTATGTCTCTGCCCCAGATCAACCAGATGCTAAACAAAATCACGGATCTTTATATTGAAAAAGGTTATATCACTTCCCGCGCTTATATGACGATGCCGCAAAAACGCCTGAAACGCGGCATTTTGGAAATTAAAATCGTCGAGGGGAAGCTCTCAAAAGTAGAAGGCCTCGGCCTGGGTCAGGTTCTTACGGCTTTTCCGTTCATGATCGGCGGCGTTTTGAACCTGAGAGATATTGAACAGGGAATCGACCAGCTGAACCGCCTGCCATCTAACTCGGCGACAATGGACATCAAACCCGATGATAAAAACGAATACAGCAAGCTGGAAGTGAAAAACAAACCGAAAGGAACGACCCGGCTGACATTCTTTACGGACAATGCCGGTTCGGAATCAACCGGTGAAACGCGTTTCGGTATGCGGGCGGCTCAAGACAATCTGCTGGGGCTAAATGAACAAATCAATATGAGTTATGCCAATTCTCCGTCAAAAGACTATGATCACCGCGATGCCAACTACCTGACCGTGGGTGCCTCTATCCCTTTTGGCTATTGGACTTTGAACAACAATTTCTCGTGGTCTAACTACCGGACAAGTTTTCTGCTTTACAACGGCGACCGTTTTTATTCTTACGGCAACAGCGTTACCAACAGCCTGAGCCTTGACCGCCTGCTGGCTCGCGGACAGAGGTACAAAATCTCGGCAAGCGGCGGATTGACCTATAAAAGAAACCAAAACTACACCAGAGTGCTTGACCTGAAGATGCAAAACGAAGTTTCAAGCCGTGATTTGGCGATTGTTAATTTCGGCCTTTCCTCCACATTTTATTTAGACAACGGGGTTTTGTATTTTAATCCGACCTATAATAAAGGTACAAAATGGTTCGGCGCCTTAAACGACAATCATAACAATTATACGCAGGAAGCCCAGTATGAAGCATGGAAGCTTTATGCTTACGGATCCTTCAACCTGTTTAACATCGCCACTTATACCGCTACGTTTGACGGCCAGTACAGTCAGGACGAGCTGTATGGTACGGAAGCATTCTACCTCGGCGGCGAATATTCGGTGCGCGGCTTTAGAAACGAGGGTGTACAAGGCGACAGCGGTTATGCATTCCGCAATGATTTGGATTTTAACCTCGGCAGCTTAGCAAAGAGTGACAACGAAATTTTGCAGGGCATAAACTTCGGCCCGTTTATTGACTATGGCTATGTTCACAGCAATAATGAGGATATAAAATCGGAAATTTTATCCGGTGCGGGCGGCAAGGTTTCTCTCAAATATAAATTCTTTGACGCATCGGTCGGCTATGCTACGGTTCTGAAAAAGCCCAAATGGATTGACGAAAACGAGGCCGTCTACTTGTATGCCGGATTTAATTTCAGTTTTAACTAACGATAAAAGGACTTAAAAATGAAGAAAAATATAATTTTGACAGCAGCCATAGTTATGGTTTTAAGCAGTTGCGGTTTGCAAAAAGGCGGTTCAATCCGTCAGGATTTTTCTGATTTTGGGCAAAATCTCAGAATGATTGTTTCTTCAAAGGGGATTAAAGCCGAGAAAAATATTACCAATAAAGATATCG
>CABUAP010000226.1 GCA_902489675.1 uncultured Azospirillum sp.
CTTCTTTTCAAGATTTTGTTCCAACCACTGAAGTGCTTCATCATCGGTCATCTTTGGCTACCTCCTCTACCCGATTGTTTAGATAGGATATGGTATCTTAGATAAAACAATTTGTCTATTAGATAAATGCGGACATAAAAAGAATCCCCGCGTTAGATGCGGGGATCCGGAATACAACAAAACCCGGCATTTGATTTTGCCGGAAAGTCTGCCCTTTCGGGAATCAAAAAAGAGAGAGTGTTTACACACTCTCTCCAATCAGTTGTTCAGCGGTATAAAAACCGGTAATCATCGAAGCAATAATGCCCATTGCAATACCTGATGCATCGCCGATGACCGCAACATCGGGAAGAACCCAAAAGCCATTGTCGGTTTTAATCCGAGCCCAGATGTTTTCATACTCCATCGGCGTGAAAAAAGCCTGACGGCCGATTTCGGCTTCTGAAACCCCATTGGTTTCTGCCAGAATCCGATAAATCTTTCGCATAAACGCCGCCGTACCCAAAACGGGCATTCTCTCTAATGAAATACGGTCTTGGGGACGTCCGTTGTTATAATCGACTCCGGCTATTTTGCATTCGGTTAAAACGGCAAAATTACCATAGACAACATCATGGAAACGATCTCCGTCAAAGTCAACCGACACCAGCCCGTCAACATTAACAAAACCGCCGTAATTCATACATTTGAGCCGCCCTCCTCGCCGACACCCGTTAAAGCAGAAAGTTTCATATTTGAAAAACTCGTCTTCTCCCTTCAGCTTAAAATCGGGATAATAACGGCCGATCGGCCACAAATAGCGGTTTGGCAACACCATTCTCTGTCCAAATCCAAGATTTTCGGTTTCGTATGCAATATCATGACAATCAAAAAAGTCTTTGATTGTCGTGTGCCCAAACCTTCCGGTGGCCAGCAAAAGCTTATCATAAGTCACCGTGCTGCCATCGTTCAGACAAATCTGATGATGTTGAACATCAATATCATTCACCGGATCTACCAGACAACCGAATGCCATATCAATCCGTTGATTAAGCCAGTCATATATGCTACGCGAAAAACGGTTCATTTCGAGTTCCCCCGCAACATGAGAAGGATGTTCAAAAAGGGACAGTCCTTGTGTTGCAACAATCCGGGCAATATTTTGTTTGCCTTCATTGCTGTCACAGACCGGATACGGCAGGTTCAAACCGGCAAAACCGGAATAGAATGCCCATACCCGAGCGGCAATTTGCTCCACTTTTTGTTCGCCGATCAAACGGGGCAATCGTTTTCCCGACGGCGGAAAGCAAAGCTTGGCCGATACATTGGGAGACAGACAACCGCCAAAACCGGCAATCGTCTGACAAACACCACACTTTGATGCGTAACGACAACCTTGAAAAAAACGCGGTTCGTCTGCATTGTCTTCGGGATTTTCGAAAAAACGCTTCAAGTCTTCTTCTATAAAGCACTTATCTTTTTTTCTCAAATATCCGGCGTCAATCATCAGAATCTTTAAATCCGGAGAGATATTGAGCAAAAAATAAGCAGCCGCAAGACCGGAAGGACCGCTGCCGATAATCACAGCATCGTAATTGTTGCTGAGTTGATGGTTTGTTTTCATATAATAGGTGTTTTTAATTGGCAAAAAAATAAATTGATTTAATCAATATATCCGATACACACGTTAAGGTCCAGACAAAACATTTTTTTGACGATTTCAATTTGAGTTTTATTAAAAAAAACGGCAGATATTTTTCATAAAATATTTTTAGCTTCTTTTATAGCTTCACCCATAAAAAAAGCCCTCTCAGATGAGGGCTTTTTTTATCTGGGGCGAACGATGCAATGATATTCGAACTTTTTACTATGATAACATCATTATTGTCTGGCAGAGAATTAGAGCTAATCCAACTTATTTCAAATTAGCACCAACTCAATAGGTTTATATTTTATTCACATAAAGCATTCATAATACCAAATAACGAGAAAAATTAAACTTGACAAATTGGTTTAAATATTTTACCGTATGCGTATTATGAATACTAAACCCAAATCATATTTGAACCAAATGCTGTCACAACTGCCCAATGGTTGTGTGGCAACTTCAATATGGTTAAAAAGCCTCGGAATATCAAATGAC
>CABUAP010000227.1 GCA_902489675.1 uncultured Azospirillum sp.
GCACTGCCGTCAACCCGGCCGCCGCCATTGAGCAGGCCACGCCCACTTCGCCCTGGCAGCCGACTTCGGCGCCGGAAATCGAAGCATTGGTTCGATACAGGCTGCAAACGGCCGATGCCGTTGCCATAAAGATAATATCGGCTTTTTCTTTTTCATACGGTGATTTTGACAGTGCAAAACGCTGATAATAACGCATCACCGCCGGCACAATCCCGGCCGAACCCATTGTCGGTGCGGTAACGATCTTGCCGCCGGCGGCATTTTCCTCCGACACCGCAAACGCCCACAAATTCACCCAGTCCACAATCATCAGCGGATCAACGTCATTTTCAAAAAACTTTTCTTCCAACCGGCGGTACATATCAGGCGCCCGGCGAGCCAGCCCCAAACCGCCCGGCAGCACGCCGTCGGCATGAATGCCGCGGGTCACCGCATCCTGCATAATCCTCACCAACTCGACAATACCGGTTTTGACCTCTTTCGGATCCCGCAGGGCTTCTTCATTTTGCAGCACCAGATCGGCAATCGTCAATTGATAGCGCTTGCACAACTCAACCAATTCGGCGCAGCTGTCAAATTGAAACGGCACCTTATAAGGCTCGCGCCCGACCCGGTTTGCCATTTCGTCCCGGCGGGCAATTGTTCCGCCGCCGACCGAGAAATAAACTTCTTCCAGCAGCAAATTTCCGGCCTGATCAAAAGCGCTGAACTTCATACCGTTTGAATGCTCCGGCAAAAAGGTCTTTTTATCCAGCGCAATATCCTTGTCCATGTCAAACGTGATCGTTTTTTTGCCGTCAAGTTCAAGCTCTTTGGCTTGTTTAACCCGGCCGATATAATCAATTTCCGGATCCACTTCTTCCGCCTTCAACCCGAGCAGACCATATACAACCGCATTCAAGGTACCGTGGCCGCGGCCGGTCAGCGCCAGCGAACCGTAAAGATCAACCCGAACGGCAGCCGTTTGCGCCAAAAGCCCCTGATCTCTCAAGTTTCCGATATAGCGGCGAGCAGCTTTCATCGGCCCCACGGTGTGTGAGCTGGAAGGACCGATTCCGATGGCAAAAATCTCAAAAAGGCTGTAATACATCAACATTCTCCGTTTACAAAAATTGATTCATATATGCTGGATATTAACGGTTAATTTTGAGAATGCAACGAAGAAAAAAATATTCTTTTTAACCGCGACAAATTCTTTGCATTTTCACCAATATTTGTTATAAAAAACAGCGATGAGGAAAAATATGCAAAACCAAAACAAATCCCCCCGCAACAAAACACTGAGCCTGACCCCGGCCGAAACAAAAAAATATGCCGCCCGCAGCCTCAAAGCCGCTCGTTCTTTCCGTGCGGAAGAACTGATCGACCGAACCGTTTGCGGCGATTCGTTTAAGATCATGAGCAAAATGCCGCCGGCCGTTGCCGACCTGGCAATCATTGATCCGCCCTACAACCTCACCAAAGATTATCACGGACACAAATTTGCCGAAACCAATGACCGGGAATATGCTGCTTACACCGAACGCTGGATCAAAAAACTGCTGCCCCTGCTCAAACCCCAAGCTTCCGTTTATGTCTGCTGCGATTGGAAGTCCAGCCTGATCATCGGCCCGGTTTTAAAAAAATATTTTTATTTGAGAAACCGCATCACCTGGCAGCGGGAAAAAGGCCGCGGCGCCGGCAGCAACTGGAAAAACGGAATGGAAGACATCTGGTTTGCTACTTGTGCG
Source organism: uncultured Azospirillum sp. (assembly GCA_902489675.1). Classification (GTDB taxonomy): domain Bacteria; phylum Pseudomonadota; class Alphaproteobacteria; order RF32; family CAG-239; genus JAFUYI01. Next base: position 1,731 of record CABUAP010000227.1, read on the forward strand.
GAAAATTATACATTTAATCTCGATGCCGTCAAAATCCGCAAAAAAGTATTGGCACCCTATAAACTCAACGGCCGCCCCAAAGATTGGGAACCGACCGAAGACGGCAACTTCCGCAACACCTGCCCTTCAAACTTTTGGGATGACATCTCCATCCCTTATTGGTCAATGCCCGAGAACACCAGCCACCCGACCCAAAAACCGGAAAAACTGCTGGCCAAACTGATTTTAGCCAGTTCCAATCCCGGTGATTTGGTATTTGACCCGTTTCTCGGCTCCGGCAGCACCGCCGTTACCGCCAAAAAACTCGGCCGTCGCTATCTCGGCATCGAACAAAACCCCGACTATTGCGCCTGGGCGGAAAAACGG
>CABUAP010000228.1 GCA_902489675.1 uncultured Azospirillum sp.
AAATCTATTATATTCTACGGATTAGTTTAATAAATATTGCAGGACATATTTAAAATGATTACCAAGTTACGCAAAGCACAAGATACGTGGGCAGCCAAAAGCATTTTGGTGTTGACCGCGCTCAGTTTCATGTCCTTATTCGGGATTTCAGGTTATATCAACAGTGCCGCGGGGAACCGCACGGTGATAAAAGTCAATCACCGCGAAATGTCACAATTTGATGTCAACCAGCAGTTGGATCAGGAAATCCGAACTGCCCAAAAGCTTTTCGGAGATATTGACGTGACTGATGAAATCCGCAATGCTATGCTGGCCGGACTGGTGCAAAGAGATCTTAATTCGATGATTGTGGAAGAAACGGCGGCTCAAAACAAAGTTTCCGTAAGTGATGCTCTGGTGCGCAGCATTATTCTTTCCCAACCGCAGTTCCTCGATGACAACGGGCAATTCAGCAAAGAACAGTTGAATTATTTTCTTTCTCAATCCAATTGGAGCGAACAGCAGTATATTGATACAATTCGTCAGGATCTGAAAAAACAATATCTGGTGCAAAATCCGGTTACCGGGTTTAATGTGCCTTCAATCTTGAAAAAATATACGGCAGCGGCCGAAGCGCAACGCAAAGTTTTCAAATATATGACTTTTGACGATCGTACGGCCGAAATCGATCGGGAAATTTCAGAAGAGGAAATCAATCAATATTATAATGATTTTAGTACGGAGTTTATCGAGCCGGAAACCCGCGATGCCGAATTTATCGTATTGTCGGTAGAAGACATCGCCAAACACATCAACATCAGTGATGATGAAATTGACGAGTACTACAAAAATAACCTCAACCAATTCGTTACCCCGGAAACCCGTAATGTATTGCAGATGGTTTTCTCTGACCGCGAAACGGCAGAAGCGGCTAAGAAAGCTTTGGATAACGGCGGTGATTTTTATCAGGTTGCCAAAGAAAAAGCAAACCAAACCGATGAGGAAACCAATTTGGACTACGTTTCCGAAGATATGTTGATTGGTGAAACCGGTGCAAAAGTCTTTGCCGCCGCTAAAAACGAAGTCGTTGGCCCGATGCAGTCCGAACTCGGCTGGCACATTATGAAAGTAACGGATATCAAAGCCGGTTCCAAAGAAGACGAGAGCAAAGTAAAAAAACAAATTGCACAAACATTGGCTAATGAAAAAGTATATGAAACGGCTTATGACATCATCAACGGCATTGAAGATAAAATCGGCGCCGGCAGCAGTTTGGATACCATTGCCGATGATATGGGCGTAAAAACTTATCGAGTAAAAGGCCTGAAAGAAAACGGCGAAGCCGCTGCCCTGCCCGGCGCACACGCTTCTTTAATCAGCAATGCCGATTTTATTGATGCTGTTTTCTCCTATAATAAAGATGAAATTTCACAGGCTGTTGAAACAGACAACGGTTTTGTCTTCGTAAAAGTTGATGCTATTGTCGACAGTCATCCGCAAGATATTCAAACCGCTCTGCCAAAGATCAAAAAGATGTGGGCGGAAAGTGAGAAAGCGGCTATTACGCAGGAAATCATTAACGATGTCATGCAAGATATGGAAAACGGTGACTCCATCACCGAAACCGCCAAACGCTATAATCTTAAAGTATCGACAACAGAACCTTTGACCCGCAGTCAGAACTTTGAAGGCTTGTCACAGGCTCAGATGTTGGATTTGTTCAATGATGCTGCCAAAGCACCGAAACTGATCGAAAAAGGTAATCTGCATATTGTTGCTGTAGTCGATCATGACAGCGCTGCACGTGAATTATCTCCGGAAGAAATCGATATTATCGGCAGCCGCTTAAATCTGGATCTGACGCAGGAAGCAGCGGCGGCATTAATCGACAGCTATGGTAAAGATTATGATATCAGAGTAAAATATCGATTACTCGGTCTGGCCGATTAAACAACCTAAAAAAATCCCTCTGATTTTATCGGGGGGATTTTTTGTATTGATGCTTTAGCATTCTCCCCCCATTTTAATGGGGGCATCTATACGCCCCTGGTTAGACCTGCAGTTTTCTTATTACGATAAAGAACCATCGGCTACATAGGAACTGCAAGATTACCTCT
>CABUAP010000229.1 GCA_902489675.1 uncultured Azospirillum sp.
AACTGTGTTTAAATTTGTTTTCAAGGAGGACCGATGTCTTTTGAATTACCCGAACTGCCATATGCGCTAAATGCTTTGGAACCCTACATCTCAGCCAGAACGATGGAGTTCCATTATGGCAAGCACCATAAAACTTATGTGGATAATTTGAACAACCTGATCAAAGATACGCCGTATGCATCAATGGATCTGGATGAAATTATCCGTTCAACTGTTAATAAACCGGAAGCGGTTGCAGTATTTAATAATGCCGCACAAGCCTGGAATCATGCTTTCTTCTGGCACTCGATGCGGCCCAACGGCGGCGGTGAGCCCAAAGCCGAACTGAAAGCTAAAATTGAACGTGATTTTGGTTCGGTTGAAAAATTTAAAGAAGAATTTAAGGCTGCCGCCGTTTCCCAGTTTGGCAGCGGATGGGCTTGGCTGGCGGAAGATAACGGTGTGCTGCGAGTTGTCAAAACCGCCAATGCCGATACGCCGATCGCCCATGGGCTGAAACCGGTTTTGACGATTGACGTGTGGGAACACGCTTATTATCTTGATTATCAAAACCTGCGGGCAGCCTTTGTCGATGCCTATCTGAATCATTTGGTCAATTGGTAGGCGGCAATTGTTGACATTTTTGTCCAATATGCTATACTGACAAAAATTAATATTAAGGAGTACCGTAAAATGAGAGCGGGAGAGAGCCGGTCTGTAATTAAAAGGACGCAGGAATTTATGGATAACCTTGACCGGAACGTTTTAAATCAAAAGGTTCTGAAGGGGGTTAAAGTAAAACATATCGCTGCGGCGTTTTTGGCTTTTAAAGCCCTGCAGGGAATGGGCAATGTGGAAAATGCGGAAACCACCAAGCAAATTTATGTCGGCGGAATGCAGGCGATTGCCGCAATGGGCGGAGCATTCGGCATGATGGGCGAAAAGCATTTTGACGGTGATCCGAACAGTGATCGCACGGCCTTAAACTCGGCTGCTGTTGCCGCTGCTCGTTTTATGGTTTCCCAAGTGGAAAATGGAGAAAAGCTCTATAATAAAGACGGTAAATATGTCGGTACCGTGGTCAATCGCTATGATAATGAAGGTAAAATAGTAGATTCCGTTCCCGTTTATCAAGTTAAAGAAGCGGCTAAAGAAAAAGCACGGAAAGTGGCAAAGAATGTGCAAAATTTGTTTATGAGCGCCAAAAAACAAAATGGATAGCGGAGGATAAGGCCGTGGGGGAGTATGTAACAGAAAAAAAGTTTGTGGTAGCAGAAGGCAACGGCGGTGAACTCTATATTTTCCTGACCGCTAAAAAAGACAGCCCCGCGGCGCCGCAAATTATTTATGACGGTAAGGATCATGCTGTTTTTTTGCGTAATCGCGAACAAAAAATCATTTTAGACTATATCCATCCGGATATTCGCACAAAATTGAAAAAAGCAAAAGAAGTTGTGATGGTGGAAACGCTTGTGGGAGATAATATCAAAGACAGCTATTTTGCCGATATGAAAATTGTCGATAATATCCCCGTCGATTGGGGAATGATCGGGTTAAATACTTGGGAAGCCGCGCTTGCTGACAAGCAGTTGTAGCTAAAAACGTAAACAAAGGAGAAACAATGGCGGAAGAATATTTTTTGGGCAACAAAGACGGCGGAACAACTTTTGCCAGATATAATTATGCCAAAGATAATGAGCGGGCTTTTGTGATGGCGAAATAGAAAAGTGGTCGTCAAGCGATGTCGATGCCGTTAAACTCGGTGAAGATTTTGAACGTTTTGAACTGGCAAAAGAACAATCTCAGTTGGTCGAGCAGGCGCTGAAATATGAAAAATGCAAAACCGCCTTACGCAAATGGTCGCTCAGCTTTGTCGATTATAAAAAAGGCTTTTCCGACGAGAAGTCTTTACAGCGTGATACGCAGCTGCTTGAAAGAAAGGTTGCTATTAATCGGGCAAAAAATATTTCCGATATAAAAGAAAAACGCGAAAATGGGGAAAATGAAGAGCTGTCACAACAAAATGGCCTGCTGACAAAAACCGTAAAAAGACTAAAAGATATGTTTTACGAATAGTAGATAAAATTAAAACATTACAACAGTCTGTAAA
>CABUAP010000230.1 GCA_902489675.1 uncultured Azospirillum sp.
GAAGTTAAGAATTAAGTCCGGTGTTCCAGCACCGGACTTTTCTTTTATATCTCAAGCCCTACTTGCTGTCAATCAGCTTTCGCTAATGCTTCTTTTTTCACAAACCAGCGGTCAGACTTTTCTTTCGTATTGACCGACCATAGCCAGACAAAACGTTCGGCAAATGCCGCCACCGCCGACTGCTCTCTAAGAAAAATACAGTTCTCGCTGTTTTTGCCGGTAGCCGGTTCCGTCCAGTTATAGCTCCCCGTCACCGCCGTTTGTCCGTCAAATACCGCAAATTTGTTATGCTCAATCTTATGTTTTGAATGCACCCGGATATTAATCCCGGCGCGGAAAAGCTCCCGCACCTTGGAACTCCGCCCGGCCGCCTGCAAACGATCGGTTAGGATCCGCACTTTCACCCCGCGCCGATCAGCATCTTTCAAGGCCGTCACAATATCCTCATTGTTCAGCGAATAAACGGCAACGTCAATTTCCCGGCGGCTGCTGTTGATCATCTTAACAATATTATCTTCGCAGGCGCTTGAGGGGGAGAAATACACCTCAACGCCCTTGTCCGGCTGCCGGCCTGCCGCCAGCGCCGCCGCACAAAGAAAAACACAAATAAGAATTGACAGCTTTTGCATGATACAACCTTTCGATTGTATTTTTACACAAACAATACTTTTCGTCAATAATAAAAAGCTGCATTTTTACAAATACAGCTCTTTTTAGTTGCGGATAATAATTATTCGGCAATCAGATTATTTCTTTTAACCTCTCCTCCAATTCCAACATCAAGCTCACCCCGAAAAAGGCGCGGCGGCTTCTCATCTCCTCAATGACCTGTGCTTCGGCTTCCGACAAGCGATAATCTTTTTGGCTCCGGTTTTCTTCATCCAAAACCTTACGAACGGCATTTTTGTATATCGAACCAAAACGATCCTCGTTTGCAGGTAAACTCTCTTTCCTGCCAACCTGACGGTAATGCTCTTTAACCTTGGTCAGCCCTTGGGTGCGATAAGCCATATAAACGTCTATCAGCTCTTTGCGCACCGCCGCCGCTTTTTCCGTCCGTGAAAACATACAGATCAAAAGCGCCTGCGGCTCATTGAGATAATACTCGGTTATTTTCCTAAACAAACACCCGCTTCTTCTCGTTTCACGCACAACGTGAATCGCACCAAACCCGCACAATTCCTCATAATTATTTTCAATCACCCCACGAACGTTTAATGGTTGTGATAGCCCTAATCTTTGCGCCAGAATAATATCTTTAATTCTTGGTTCATTTTCAATTATTGACAAATCGTCAACCGTCAGACAAACTTCTTTACTCATGGCAGCCTCCGTTCAACAACTCGGTCAATTCCTTCAGCTTTTCCATAACCAAAGCCAACGTCGCTCGCAAAAGCTCGTTTTCAGTTTGTAGTTCTTTTATTGATTTTTTCATTTCTTCGTACCTTTTCAGAAAAGCCACACAAATTTGAGAGGTGGCGGACTCACTAAAAGCCGTACAAAGAAAGCTTTGACCGATATTCAATATATTTTCGGTTCTCATCCGCCAATATGGCAAATACAAAAAAATCGCATAATCTAACGGGTGCGAAAACCGCTTTGTACAAGTTTTTAGGCTTTCAGCATACCCCGTAAATCTTAAAAAATCAATAACAAAATAATCTTTACTCATGGCGACCGCCCTCCAACAGTTCAACCACTTCCTTCAATTTGGCCAGCACAAAACTCAAGGTGCTTTTCAGCATCTCGTTTTCAACTTCCAACTCTTTATTTGATTTTTCCATCGCTTAAAATCCTTATGAGAATATAGGCGATGTGGATGCTCATAACCAGTAAGCGAACTGGCGTGCTTATTCAATATATTCGCAACCATCCACACCATATTTAAAATTAAAAAATACCGAAACTTTCGGGCGGCTTCCGTCGCTTAATACAACCTTATGAGGGGTTGAAGCTTCCGCTTGTTTATAATAATAAACAGAAATATATGGGTTGTCAATATTCATTCGACTGAAGCAAAACTTTCATATCTTTAATATCTTCAATCTTTAACAAAATATCTACATTATCAATTTTTTTC
>CABUAP010000231.1 GCA_902489675.1 uncultured Azospirillum sp.
ATCTATTAAAATATTGGGGCTGTCATTATTTATGGACAGAGTTTTGTTTTTTAGGCAGGTAACGGCGGACAGAATTTTGAGCGTCTGTAACCAGCAGTAAAATGCAGCGGAGCAATATTGACAATTTGCGTTTTTCTTTTATAATTCTTGCTGCTAACTGATTATTAATTTAACTATTCAAATTATGAAATTTTCACAGATGTTTTCCGACTTTTGGAAAATGCTTTTTGCCAAAACTTTTTGCTCGCGGGTGGTTGCCGTTGACGGGGATATTTGTTTTGTCGCGGTTGAAAACGGAAAATTCGGCTATCTGAACGCTGAAGAGGGAATACCTCTTTTTCCCGGGCAGGAGTTGCAGGTTATGTCTGACGGGTGCGAAATTTTGTGTTCGTATGTTTGTCAAAACGACGGTCGCTGCAAACTGGAACTGATATGCAAAGACGGAGAGCGCTGGTTGGCTCGTATATGTGACAGTTCTGAACCGGAATATGGCTTTTTGTACCATGTGGCCGATATGGAGTTGAAAGCCGGTCACAAGGTGTTTGCCAATGTGGCCGGATATGATAAAATCCATGTTTGGAAATCGATGCGGTGAAATTTTAATTATTAACCTTAAAATATGATACTATGAAAACGGTTATTGTATCAATTTGCCTGATTGCTTTATTTGCATTTTCCGTGATTGGTGTTTGTACCATGTTCATTGGAAAAGATTCCTCTGCTTCCGAAGAAGAAAAAACGTCGGATGAAGAACTATGAAAAAGAAGGATGTTATAATTGATGTCCGCAAGTTAAAAAGAAAAAACATCTCCGGTTGTCGGAGATGTTTTTTTGTGGCTGTTTCCGTAGATGCGCCGCCGGGATGAACGGGGCGTATCTGATTGGATGGGGAGAATTATGGATTAAAAACCGCCTTTTGCATTAACAAAAGGCGGTTTTTCTGTCGGGTCTGTTTACCAGGCGTAGTTCAGACTTATTCCGAAAGAGCCTGCCCGGTAAGCAGAGGAGAACGAATAGGCGGCAAAGCCGTGAAGTGAAACTTTCTCATTGACAGCGTATCTGCCGCCGGCTTCCAAGCGTCCGAACATTGTGTCATGATACGTTTTTATGTCACTCTGCCCGCTGACATACAGATTGTCACCGGATGTAAAAGTTTGGATGACAGACGGTTTGATATATATTTTGGCAATACCGTTATCGGTCGGCAAATATTTTTCCAATTTCAGCCCGGTCTCCAGTTCGGTGTGGCGAATGGTATCGTAACGGGCAGATTTACCAACGTTGTCGTAGATGTTATCAAAATCGGTCTGAATATAGCTGATGCCGATTTCGGGCTGCAAAACGGTTGTCCGGTTCAGAGCTGCAGTATATCCCAAGCTGATGCTGCCGCCAAGTTCGGTACCGTCCGTATCCGTGCGGATGCCGTCATTGGTTTTGATATCGGCTTTTTGCAGGCCGGCATAAGCCGTTGCAAAAATTTGCAGTTGACGATAGTCGTGACGATAGTATAAACCGCCGATATAACTGTTGATGTCTATTTGGGAACCGACGGAAGAATATAAACGGCTGCCGTTTCCGTCTATATCATAGCTGCCCTGACAAGAGCCGGCGAAAAATTTGTTAGCAGCTGTTTTGGCTTTAATATTGTCTGCTATTGAGCGGGTTTGTTCAACGGAAGCCGTGTGCAGTCCTGCATAGGCAAGTATTTCCGGGGCACTTTCATAGTTGGTTTTCGGAGGCGTCGGCAAAAACTTCATCGTTTCCGGCCAAGGCGTCGTATTCTTCTTTGGTGATTTCCGTAACTTCATCGTTTCCGGCCAAGGCGTCGTATTCTTCTTTGGTGATTTCCGTGATGCCGTAAAGGCTGTTTTCCGCCAGAGTGGGGTTGGGAGCCTTATAAGTATAATTTGCTTTGGCTTCGGTTACGGCTGCGGTTAAAAACAGCGGCGCAAAAAATAATTTGTATGGTATTTTTTTCATAAACATCTCCTGATAGGCCTTTGGGA
>CABUAP010000232.1 GCA_902489675.1 uncultured Azospirillum sp.
TATTAATCAGGTTATTGAAAACGTTAAAAACACTTTTGTTAAAGATGTATTTCCCGTTTTCAGCAAGCAAGGTGTGGACAAATATTTTAAACCGGCTTTTACTAAAGAAGGTTTCAACAAGAACTTTGTTGAAGTTGTAAAAAATTTATATACCAATATCAATTTCAGAGGCCGTTCCAGCCGTTCGCAATATTGGTATTTTGTTTTGTATTCTTTCATTTTGGGATTGATTGCCGGCATTTTGGACGGTATTTTGTTTAGCGGTATCCTTGGAATGCTTCTTTCTCTCGCTATGTTGCTGCCCGGTTTGCAGCTGGCGGTTCGTCGTATGCATGACCTTGGCAAACCTTGGTTTTGGCTGTTGATCAGCTTGATCCCGTTTGTCGGCGGCATTGCGCTTTTGATCTGGTTCTGTATGCCGGGTGAAGCCAAAGCCAACCAGTGGGGCGAACCGGTTAAATAATTTTATCCGATTTTGGTAAAAGAGCCGCCGTCAAGCGGCTCTTTTCTGTTGATGGAGTTTTGGTGCAAACAGCTATAGATTTTTATATCCGGGCAGGGAGGAAAAATGTTGGAAAATATCGTTGAAATTGTTAGAGAATGCGGGCAGATTGTTCTTAATCCGCCGGTTAAGGAAGTCGGCAGTAAAAATCAAAATCCCAAAGATCTGGTTACATCTTGTGATGTCAAAATTCAGGAAATCTTGCGGCAGAGATTGACAGCGCTGCTGCCGGAAGCTTCTTTTTTGGGAGAAGAAGGGGACAGTAATTATCGTCGCGAAGGTTATTGTTTTGTTTGTGATCCGATTGACGGTACCGTTAATTTTGTAAAAAATTACCGCTGGAGCTGTATTTCCGTTGCTTTGCTGAAAGACGGCCGTCCCGAACTCGGGGTGATTTACAATCCGTATGCAGATGAGTTGTTTACGGCAGAAAAAGGCAAGGGAGCTTTTTGCAACGGTTGTGTTCTTCATACTTCCGATGATCCTCTTTCTTTTTCGTTGGCGGCTTTTGGTACCGGCAGTTATGATATGGATTTGACTTGGAAATTGGCGGCGGCTTATTGTGATCAGGCGCTTGATATTCGTCGCAGCGGTGCCGGTGCATTGGATCTGTGTAATGTGGCCTGCGGGCGTACCGGTATTTTTTGGGAATTGAGTTTAAAACCGTGGGATTTTGCCGCCGGGGCACTGATTGTGGAAGAAGCGGGCGGCTGTGTCAAAAACTATGACGGTCAGCCGCTAACGGATTATTTTGCGGTTCAGAGCATTTTTGCGCTGGCTCATTCGGGAATTCCCATTCTTAATGTGCCGTAAGCTTTTGGTTTGAAAATGCGTGAAACTTAAAAAAGCCCGGCAATTGCCGAGCTTGAGAAAAGAGGAGGAATTACAACGAATCTTCACGCCAATCGGATGAGGTTATCAAACCGCAAGCGGATGGCTGCATCTCTTTTTTGAGTTCATCGGCCAGCCAGTCAAAAACCGGTGCCGAGGCTTCTTCGTAGCGGCTGACGCCAAGAGTGTAAGCCGGTTCGGCGTAACCATTGTTCGCAATCACGATAACTTCTTCGGCATCGGGATAGCATTCGACAGCGCTTTGCAGCAATTGGCAACGGCTGTTGGAATACCGGTTACCGCCATTAGCGGTCGGATTGGTTGCTTGGGTAGTGCCGATTGCAAAGTCAATCAGATCTCCCAATTTGTGGGTTCGGATCTCGTCTTCGAGAATCTGCTGCGTCTTGTTGGAAACAACGGCAACGACATATCGGCAGACATTCAGCTGACGCAGAAAATGCAGCGCGTTGTCGGTCAGCGGCGGTATCGGCAGGCTTTGATAGGTTTGGTAAAATATTTCCCGTGCCAGGCGTGCTTTTTCGCTGCCCTGCAGTTGGGCAAAACTTTCCCATATTTTTTCCGGTTGTTCGCCCTGCATACGCATTGTGTCTTCAAGCGTCCA
>CABUAP010000233.1 GCA_902489675.1 uncultured Azospirillum sp.
ATGATCTGTTTAAGCAGTATACCAAGACTGTTGATGAAAAAGAAAACAAAAAAGCACCAGCCTTTCTCAAAAAACAAACTATCCCGTTTTAATCCGCAAAAAAAATGCGAACCTCAAGATACTTATCTGGGGTTGGGGCCGAAGTTTGTCAACTCTATCGTGATCGGCCTGAATGAAGATGACGATATCCATGTTAAGAAAATTATCGAAGGTTTGGACGAGTATGATCTTGCCCGCCTGATTGAGGTATTGGACATTCATCACCGGATGAAACTGGTCAAACTTCTCGGCGACAAGATTGATCCGGCGGTTTTCCCCGAGTTGAACGAAGTTGTTCAGGAGCAAGTGCTCGAAACCTTAAACGAAAACCAGATTGTCAAAATCGTTAACGAATTAGACTCTGACGATGCGGTCGAAATCCTCGAAAATATGAATAACGAGGAACAGGAGCATATTATCAGCCGCCTCGATCCGGAGTTAAAGTATCAGGTTAAATCGTCGTTAAACTATCCCGAAGATTCTGCCGGGCGTATTATGTCGCGGGATTTTGTCAGCATCCCCGACAACTGGACGGTTAAAGAAGCCAAACAATACCTTTTGACCAACGAAGAACTGCCGGATGACTTCTATACCATTTTTCTGGTTGACGAAAAGACCTTGAAACCGACCGGAGAGATTGCTCTTGACAAGCTCTTGCGTGCCAAAGCCGATGAAAAACTGAACAATGTCATGGACGGCGAGATTGTGCCGGTTGATGTCTATACCGACCAGGAAGAAGTGGCCCATATGTTCCGCGAATACGGCTGGATGTCGGCTATGGTGGTCGATAACAAGGGACGGCTGATCGGGGTGATCAATATTGATGATGTGGTTGAGATTGTGCATGAGGAAACCAACGAGGACATGATGCTTTTGACCGGGGCGGAAAGCAATGATGTCTACCGCTCGGTTTTCAGTATTTTCAAATCCCGTTCAATCTGGCTGGTTACCAATCTTTTTGCAACTATTGTCGCTGCTTCCGTCGTCGGCGAATTTCAGGATATTATTGCCGAACTCTCAATTTTGGCCGTATTGATGCCGATTGTTGCCTCTATGGGCGGCACTACCGGGCAGCAAACGCTGGCGGTTGTGGTGCGTTCGCTGGCGACCAAAGAACTGAACTCGCGCAATGCGCTGCGCATGATCGGTAAGGAATTTATGGTCGGGCTTTGCAACGGCCTGCTGTTTGCGGTGATGATCGGGGTTGCAGTGCGGATTTGGTTCCCGGGGCAGGAAATGATCAGCTATATCATTGCGATGGCCATGCTTTGCAATTTGACGGTTGCCAGTTTGGCCGGCATTCTTATTCCGTTGACGATCAATCGGCTGAAAATTGACCCGGCAATTGCTTCCGGCGTTTTTCTGATTGCCTGTACCGATTCCGGCGGTTATTTTATCTTTCTCGGATTGGCCAAGCTGCTTTTGTTCTAATTACTTATGTACAGTTTAAATTTTGCGCTTTTTTCTCGTTGAAATATTGTTATAATGCATTTCGGATTTATATGTTTTGCAGGAGAAAAATTTGATTTTGGGAATTGTTATTGCTTTGAATGTCTTGTTCATTGATCAGCTGACCAAATTTATGATGCTGAACTATGTCTTGACTGAAAGTCCGGTTGTAAAACTCACGTCGTTTTTTAACCTTGTATATGCGTGGAACACCGGGGTCAGCTTTTCCATGTTCAGTAATTCCGGCACTGCGGGAACCATAGCGCTCTGTCTGGTGGCGCTGTTTATTGTCGCTGCGCTGTTATGGTGGCTGCATAAAGAACCGGTACGCATTGTGCAGATCGGGCTTGGTATGATTATCGGCGGTGCTCTCGGCAATATTGTCGACCGGGTTCGGCTGGGTGCGGTTTTTGATTTTTTGGACTTTCATATCGGCACACACCACTGGCC
>CABUAP010000234.1 GCA_902489675.1 uncultured Azospirillum sp.
CCGCTAAAACGAACGATTTTTTCAAGAACATTTTTCGCTTTTCTTTTGATGTTCTTTTGCCATAACGGCCGGCGTTCCATGAATGAGGTGTTTTGCCGGATGAAATTTTCTATGTCGGTGGGAATTTCGGGCAGTTTGGTGGTAACTAAAAAACGAACGATTTCCAAAGCCGCATGGTGCCGGAGTTCGGGGGCGGCAACGTTGATTATGTTTTTCATGAATGATTGACAACGATTGTAAAACTCCTTTTTTCTCCGCATCCAAAAACCATTTTTTTTCAAAAAGCGATAAATATGGGAATAAATTTGTAAAATATCGGTAATTTGGGGTGAAAAGTTTTTTTGTCCCATGATTGAATCGCCTCGAATCAGACGCCTATATAAAGGATCGGAAATGCAGGCGGTTTTTTGCGAAAGGTTTGTATAGTACCAGTGCCAGGCTTCGTCTTCATTGATTAATCCTTCGGGAAAAGTAAGTTTGTATTGGTCTATCAATGATTTTTTATAGATTTTTGCCCAAGCGTTGGGAATAAAATAATCGACGGCAACGTCCCGGTTCATGACCGTTTGATTATGTCGTTTGGAGGCAGACCATATCTGCGCCTGCCGTGTCCGACACAGCAGTTCCGGCCGCTCGGACAGGTTAAGGCTGCTGCAGACGACGCTGTCGGCGTTTGTTGAAAACATGGCCAGAAGCAGTTTTTCCAAATATAGGGGATCGATCCAGTCGTCGGAATCGATGAATGCGATATAAGGTGCCGAAGCCTTTTTCAGGCCGTTGTTGCGGGCGGCGGACAGGCCGGCGTTTTTTTGATCTATTATTATGATCCGCGAATCCTGTTCTTTGTATCTTTGCAGAATTTTCAGGCTGTCGTCGGTCGAGCCGTCATTGATACAAATGATTTCTATTTCCCGGCAGCTTTGGTTGATGACACTGTCAAGGCATTTCTCCAGATAGGGCGCAACGTTATAGACGGGAATGATTACACTTACCTTGCAGGGAGAAATGATGAACTTGACAAATTCGTTGAGCTTAAAGTCGGGGTTAACTTTTGCCAGCAGCCGATAGTCCAGAGCATCAATGATCTCGCCGACTATTTGTTTGATCTGCGGGTTGTTAAATTCGCGTTTTATGCTTTTGACGTAATTGTTCAGTCTTTCTGCCTGAAGGTAATGCAGCTTGGCCAGATCGTGCCGGGCAGATATTTGCAAAATGTCACGGAAACTGCTAAGCTTTCCGTACATCTGGAGCGGTATCGGGGATGGGCGTTGTTGTTCGTGCAGGCGATAGTGGTAACAAATATCGGGCAGCCGGTAGAAACGGCCGGTGGCAATCATGGCCTTTACGAAAAACGGCGGATCCTGACCGCGCAGATAGTCGGGAAAATAGAGCTTGTTTTTGCGAATAAAATCAGTGCGGTAGATAAATCTATGATATCCGTAGTCGTATTGGTATTCGTTATAATCGCAAAAACCTTTTTCCGTAAATATGTAGTCGTTTTCTACTGGTGTTTCCGTTCCTTGTTTGTTCAGATATAACAAGGAACCGCCGCAAATATCGCAGCCATTGTCTTCGGCGGTGGTAAAAAGTTTTTCCAGCGTTGTTTTGTCTGGGTAGAGGTCATCACCGTCGATAAACGCTATGTATTTGCCTGACGCCTGTTCCAGCCCAAGGTTACGGGCAGCTCCCGCGCCTTTGTGCTCTTGTTTGAAGATGCGGATTCGCCGGTCTTGTTGCGCATATTCTGTCAGAATGTCGGGTGTACCGTCGGTTGAGCCGTCATCAATGCAAATTAGTTCGAAGTCGGAAAGAGTTTGTTCTAAAACGCTGTTTAAACATTGGGATAAGTCTTTTTCACTGTTATAAACAGGCAGGATGATACTGATATTAGTCATTTTATTTTTTTCTTTTCGATAGTGTTCATTAAAAAG
>CABUAP010000235.1 GCA_902489675.1 uncultured Azospirillum sp.
TATGGTATTGAGTATCTGGATAAGAACGGTCCAAAGCTGATTAAGACGGAAACGGTGACGGAATCTGATTTTGCGCCCAATAAAATGCTGACGGCTTACAAGGGTTATTCGATTGCGGATACAAAATCTTATACGCGCAATTACTATACTCAGGAATCTATTGTCGCGCCAACGGATGCGCTGTTGATTTCCGGTTTGAGTCCGCTTTCGATTGAAGCGAATAAAAAATATGACATTATCGGCCGTACCGAGATTGACGAAGTTGTTTACGCTTTGGTTCCCAATCCGAAGGGCAAAGACGTCTTTTTGGTCAAAAATGACGGCACTCTGTTAAACAAGGTCGGTATTATCCGCGGCGATAAGCTGAAGTTACTGGATACCAAGTATGAAATTGAGCCGGCATCTTTCAGATTTGAACCGGTAACGACCAGCAAAATCGTTCAGAGCGAGATGACCTGGGGATTTGAGATTAAATATGCCGGGCTTAAACTGAACCGAATTGTTTTTACCGTGATGGATTATGATCAGACCAACGGAGAATCGGGAGAGTTTGTTAACTACAGTTACCCGAACCGACCGGGAGAGATCAGTATCAGAGGATTAAAAATCAGGGTGTTTGAAGCTAATGATGCCAAGATCGAATATATGATTGTTACAAACTAACGAAAATAGATAAGAAAAGATTGTAGGAGATTTACAATGTCTGGACATTCCCAGTTTAAAAATATTATGTACCGTAAAGGGGCACAGGATGCCAAAAAGGCAAAGGTATTTGCAAAACTTGCTCGTGATATAACAATTGCCGCCAAAAGCGGTTTGCCCGAACCGGATAAAAATCCGCGTCTGCGTTTGGCTATTCAGGCTGCCAGAGCCGAAAGTATGCCCAAAGACAATATTGAGCGCGCTATTGCCAAAGCTACTCAGGCGGCCGGCGGGGATGATTATGTTTCGATGCGTTATGAGGGGTTTGGCCCCGGTAAAGTGGCCATTATTGTTGAGGCGTTGACGGATAACCGTAATCGTACCGCCGGCAATGTCAGAACGGTTTTCGGTAAACGCGGCGGCGCTTTGGGTGAAAGCGGATCAGTGGCATTTAATTTTGAAAGAATCGGTTATATCAAATATCCGGCAGCGGTGGCCGATGCCGATACGATGTTTGAAAATGCTCTTGAAGCCGGCGCCAACGATGTGGCTTCGGATGAGGAATTTCATGAAATTGAGACAATCCCTGACGATTTGGGAACCGTGACCGAAGCGCTTGAAAGCAAATTCGGAACGCCGTCGGCATCCCGTTTGGATTGGAAAGCACTGGTCAAAACCGATATTGATGATCTGGAAACAGCGCAAAAGTTGATGGATTTTATCGAGGCTTTGGAAGATGATGACGATGTTCAGCAGGTCTATCACAATGCCGAATTTTCGGAAGCCGTGATGAAAGCGTTGGAAGCATAGTTGTTTAGGAGGGGCGGTTTTCGCCCCTTTTGCTTGAATTAAAGCAAGATATCGGTTGGCGAGGTGTTTTTGCGCAGAAAGCGTTTGTAGAAAATGGTGGTTCCAATGGTGATTTAACGTGAATTTCTTTGATGATAATGTGGTGATAAAAATAGCGGAAAGATTTTGTTGGCAGTATGATGGCGGAAATGCCGGAGAAATAAAGCGTTGGCAGATAGTAAGTGAATAGTAAAAACTCGCGGGGCGAATATACGTTGTTATATGACTGTCTTCTTTATGATGCGTATGGCCGGGTGAGCAGTTTGCTGTTGGTATTTGGGGCGGCGGTCAGGTTTCAGTACCTTTTCAGGTAGTTGGGGAGAAAAACTTCAGTCGTTTCCAGAGTATGTTACCTTTAGCCCGAGGATCGGGGAAGAGATTAAAATTGAAACAATGAATTTTTTGTTGTTTTGGTACAAAAGGG
>CABUAP010000236.1 GCA_902489675.1 uncultured Azospirillum sp.
GCCTATTTGATTTTGGACGCGCCGTTTGGGCGGGTTATCGGCGGCCAGAGTTACAATGCGGCATACCAACTCGGTGTCGGCGCGCCGGATGCCGGTGTGCTTGGGGTCAACCAGAGCGATCTGGTTAATTTTATCGCCAATCCCAATTGGCAGCGCAATCGCCGCGGGACCGCATATCGCACCTTGAACTCTACCGATATCAATACCGACGGCACCGCGCCCAAAATCACTTATATCAGCCCTGAGTTTGACGGCACCATGTTCGGCTTGACCTTTGTGCCGGAAAGCTACAGCCGCGACGGTCTGATCAGCCGTTATGCCCCTTATCATAAAGAAGCCGGTTATATTGCTTCGGTTTATCATAACCGCGAGTTGGGCAATGTCAGTTTGTCCGCCTCCCTGGGCGCCGCTCATTTTGAAGATATAGACGATGAGCTGTCGGCCGGATTGAGTTTGTATTATAAGGGATGGACTTTGGGCGGCGGGCTGCGCCGGACTTTTGTCAATCACAAATATGCAGACATGAATGTACGTTCCCCCCGGCAGCCGCAGGGTTTTGACGCCTATCGCGACGCATGGGCGGCCAATGTCGGCGTCGGTTACGAAATCGGTCCCCTCAAAACAGCGTTGACCTATTTTTATTCCAAAGCGGACGGCCGCGATTACGAAGATAAAATTGTTCAGCTTTCCGGCCGCTATCAGCTCAACAAAAATTTGGAACTTCAGGCCGCCGTTGCCCGCGGCGAGTTCACAGGTTACGGCGCGGATGACGGCAATGAAGGTTATGCTTTCGTTACCGGTGTCGGTATGAAATTTTAGGAGGCATGAATGGCAAAAATTTTATTGCTTTCCGACAATGCCGTTTTTGCCGCGGATTTAAAACTGCAGCTGGATCAGCACCGGGATTGGGAAGTGCGTGAGGATTACGTTCCGGAAAATGTGTTTGATGCCGCAGTGGTTGATGACGATGCCGGAAAATTGCAAAATTTGCGCCAGAATTTGCTGAAAACCCCCTTGTTTTTGTTGTGGTCGGGAGAAACCGAACTGCCCGAGGATGAGGAAATCCGCATCGTGCGCAAGCCTTTTCGTTTGGAAGGGCTGATTGACGCGCTGCATACGGCGATTAATGCCGTATCATCCGAAAGCGGGGATTTAATGCTTTGCGGCTGCCGGCTGGATATCGCCGCCCGGGAAATTCGTTATACCGACGGACGGGAAGCGGTTAAGTTGACTGAGCGGGAAGTTTCAATCCTGAAATATCTGTATAAGGCCGGCAGCAAAATTGTTAATAAAACCGAACTGCTGGCCGAAGTGTGGGGATATAACCCCGAAGCCACAACCCATACGGTGGAAACTCATATTTATCGTTTGCGCCAAAAAATTGAACAGGATGATGGGCAGGGGCGGGTTATTATTACCGAGGACAATGGCTACCGCCTGCGGACAAATTGTTGACCTGATCCTGATTAGGAATTATGTCGGCATTGATGTCGGTATCACCACGCGGATTTGTAAAAAAAAGCGGAAGAGGGCAGATAAACTTCCGCTCTTTTCGCTTTTATGTTTCGAATATTTGTGTAAAGATGCTGATATGAATACTCCTCCCCAATCTGTCATGCTGAACTTGGCTCTCGCATCTCGTTTCAGCATCTCCTTTCTTTATCGCCTTTTCTCCTCTCTCAACCTCCTTATGAGATCCCGAAACAAGTTCGGGATGACAATGGGGGAATATTTGGGATGACAACCCACCCCATCGAAACGCCTTCCCCTTATCATATTTTTCCTCAATTTGTCATCCTAAATTCGGCTCTCGCATCTACTCTTCCCGTATCTGTCATGCTGAACTTGTCTCTTGCGTCTGTCCTCCACGGATCTGTCATGCTGAACTTGGCTCTCGCATCTCGTTTCAGCATC
>CABUAP010000237.1 GCA_902489675.1 uncultured Azospirillum sp.
TTAACGAAACTGTCAAAGCAAGATACCGTCGCAGCGAACCGGTTGTTTGCAACCGGATGGAGGAAACATTGCCGACGGAACTTTTATAAAACCTTGAACCGTCCCGTTTTACCGCGGGGCGGCTTTGATATTTGAGGGAGGAAAAAACGGCTGCTGACAGAAAATCGTTGTCAGGAACAGGGCATAAAAATGCTTGTGAAAATTTCAAATTGCGTTATTTTAAGGACAAAGATTCGCAAAATTGATTTTTTATGAGGAAAAAAATGAAAGCAAGAACCAGATTTGCACCTTCTCCGACCGGCTATATGCATATCGGAAACCTGCGCACCGCTTTGTACGAATATCTGATCGCCAAATCTTCGGGCGGCGATTTTCTGCTCCGGATTGAAGATACTGACCAGAAGCGCTATGTCGAAGGCGCAACCGATATCATTTATTCAACCTTAAAAACCGTCGGTATGAACTGGGACGAGGGGCCGGATATCGGCGGCAATTACGGTCCGTACATCCAGTCGGAAAGAAAGCCGATCTATGCCGAATATGCTCACAAACTGGTTGAACTGGGCGGTGCTCATTACTGCTTCTGCGCGCCGAAAGAAGAGGCGGAAGATGACGAGGCGGAAGAAAACGCCGTTCCTGCCAAATTTCAGGATCCGTGCAAACGGCTTTCGTTGGAAGAAGCACGGGCAAAAATTGCTGCCGGCGAGCCTTATACCATCCGCCAGACCATCAATAAAAAAGGTAAGTCGCATTTCCATGACGAAGTGTACGGCGATATCGAAATCGATTATGATGATCTGGACGAAGGCGTATTGCTTAAAACCGACGGTTTTCCGACTTATAATTTTGCCAATGTGATTGATGACCATCTGATGGCCATTACCCATGTTGTGCGCGGCAACGAGTATATTTCCTCAACCCCGAAATATAACCTGATTTATGAAACTTTCGGTTGGACGCCGCCGGTTTATGTCCATGTGCCGCAGGTGATGAAAGATGCCCAGCATAAACTGTCGAAAAGAAACGGCGATGCTTCGTTCCAGGATTTGGTGGCCAAGGGCTACCTGCCGGCCGCGATCCTCAATTATATTGCGTTGCTCGGCTGGAATCCGGGCGATGACCGCGAAATTTTTTCGCTGTCCGAGTTGGAAAAAGTATTCAGCGTTGAGCGTTTGAACAAATCTCCGGCGATTTTTGATATCGTTAAACTGACTTGGATGAACGGCTGTTATATTCGCGAACTGAGCGCGGAAGATTTTCATGAACTGGCAATGCCGTATTACCGCCAGTGCCTGACTCGTCCGCTTAACCTCGAAGTTTTAAGCAAAGTTTTGCAGCCGCGGATCGAAACGCTGGCCGATATCAAAGCGCAGACCGACTTTTTGGAAACGTTGCCCGATTATGATCTGTCGCTTTATGAAAATAAAAAGATGAAAACCGACCGCACGATTGCGGCAAACGCATTGAAACTGATTGCATTGCTGTTGCCCGAAATCGGCGAGTGGAACAACGAGAATCTGTTTGAACGGCTGAAAACGCTGGCTGCTGAAAACGGTTTGAAAAACGGCCAAATTCTCTATCCGTTGCGTATTGCTTTGAGCGGTAAGGAAACCACCGCCGGCGGCGCCACCGAAATTGCCGCCGTGCTCGGCCGGGAAGAAAGCTTGGCGCGGGTCAAAACGGCATTGGCCAAACTGGGAGAATAGTCGTGAAAGATGTGAGCGCGGCCATTATTACCCGTAACGGCAAAATTTTTATTGCCCAACGGCCCGAAGGCAAGCCGTTGCCAAACGTATGGGAATTTCCCGGCGGCAAGCTGGAACCGGGTGAAACTTTGCCGCAGTGCCTGAAACGCGAGTTGAAGGAAGAACTGGACGTTGATGCCGAGATCGGCGAGTTCATCATGAA
>CABUAP010000238.1 GCA_902489675.1 uncultured Azospirillum sp.
GCAAAAAATACGGAATGCCATTGATCACAACTCTGTTGACCAGTGCCACCAGCTATATGATGGCTACCGATGAGGAAGAAAGCACCATGGATTCGGAAACTTCCCGTCAGCAGGCGGCCAATGATGCGCGACAGAACTTTATTGACCAAATGAATCAAATTTTTGAGATGATTTTATCGGATAAAACCAACATCCGCGCACTGACCTATGTGCCGGCGGGAACTCGTATTATCGTTTATCCGAAAGTCGATTTGTGGTTGAGAACACTTGAACGCGATGCCGATGCCTCAACTAACATGAAGAAGAAAGATGTCTTGATTGACGATAAAGAAGCACAAGATCGTATTGCGACACAGGCGGCGGAACGGCGGATTAAGCAAGCCGGCGGTACCGGCGGCTCGGCCTCTTCTCAAGTTATCTATGAATCGGAAAAAGCGGAAGTTCAACCGGTGCTTCTGGAAGATACCGGCGGTAAACAGTCCGGCCGGACGCCGGCTTCAACGGTTGGGGCAACGCCGCCCCCGCCGCCGAGCATGGGCGGAGGCTCGTCCTCGTCATCTTCATCCGGTTCTTCGTCAGGCAGCGGCGTCCCGCAGTTGTTTTAAGGAGGTTCTATGAGTTTTGAAGTATTGGAATCTGTATTACGTCCGCTTTCGTATTGGTACACTCAGGACAATATTGAAGAAGTGGCAATCAACCGCGCCGGTCAGGTTTGGCTGCGCCTGCGCGGCAAACGCGCTTATCCGTGGGTGATGTATAAAGACGAGAAGCTGACTAAGGAATATTTGACCGATCTTCTTTATATTGTGGCCAATACTTATGAGATCCCTTTTGATCCGGTGGCGGGCAGCCCGGTGGTTTATGCCAGTATTCCGGGAGAACATCGTTTTTCTGCAATTTGCGGCAAAAACGTTATGTACGATGAAGAAGATTTGACCGGCGGAATTGCCCTGACCATCCGTGTTCACAGCGATGACGTGGCTTTCGGTCTGGGCGATTATGGCTTAAAACAAGGGGAAAAACTGCACCAGATTAATGTGCTGAAAACAATTAAAGATCCCGAGGATCCTTACGAGCGTTTATTGCTTAGTATCAAACGCGGTGATCATATTCTGGTCAGCGGTGCAACATCAACCGGTAAAACCACTTTTCTGAACAATCTGCTGAAGATTTTGGATATTCACAAGCGAATTATCACGATCGAGGATACCCGCGAACTGTTGGTTCCGCATCCGAATCGGACGCATATTGTGATGTCGCGTACCGAACAAACCAACCAATTTGACTATGCCAAAATTATTGACTTGGTGGTGCGTTTTACGCCGGACGCCATTATTGGCGGCGAAATTTCAACCAGTAACGCCGGTGCGCTTTGGGAGTTGATGGGATCCGGTCACGATAACTGTCTGGCAACCATTCACGCAGAGAGTTCTACTGCGGCTTATGAGGCCTTTGTTGACCGTATTTTGCATACTTACCCGACAATGGATCGCAAAAAAACGATCGAAGAAATGCACCACAAGCTGCGAGTGGTACAAATTAACCGCGACGGTAACCTGCGTGCAGTTACGGAAGTAACTTAACGACTTAAAACGGAACCTTTGGTTCCGTTTTTTTACAGCTGTTAATTGTCTGCAAAGCGTCCCGATTTATCGGGAGATTATGGTATTGGGGCAATACCGTTCAGCACTCAAACCGTTAATTGATATCCTAAATAGCCCCCGGTTTGCGGAGGAATGTTTATTTTTTTTTTGCCAGATTTGCGGAAGTAAAACTATTTTGGAAGCATAATACAGCAATATAAGAAACAGACAGATTTTCCCCCCATACCGGTCTAAGACCGGAGCCGCATATTAAGCTAATGATTCTGTATATCTAAAAATATCCGATTGCTTTTCTTTT
>CABUAP010000239.1 GCA_902489675.1 uncultured Azospirillum sp.
TTGGGCGGAAAGGATAAAACCGGATAATTTGGCTAATGTTGATTTGAGCAATATTTCGGAAGGTTTGTTTTTTGGGAATTTAAGTAACGACAGATATGTTCGGTTTAGTAATGGTCTGATTCTGCAGTGGGGAGCATCATCTTGGGGAACCGGAAATAGCAAAAAACTGATCACTCTTCCTATCGAATATCGTACATATTTCCGGTCATTTGCCATATATAATTCAGATGGCGCTAATTCAGACAGCATATTGGCAACAGCAGTTAGTGGCCTGACTGGTTTTACTGTAGCAAAGTCCAAAGCAGCAACGGCAGAAGGCGTGTCTTTTTCTTGGTTTACAATTGGATTTTAGGAGAAAAAATAATGTTTAAACTTGGAGATCAACTGACTGTTGAAAATTATGCTGCAGCGGCGGAGTGGTGCAATCAGGGGAATCGATACACGATAAAAAATCGGCAGATTGTCGAAATTCCGGCTCCCTCTCCGGAAGAACAGGCTATGGATATCCGTTCAATGCGTGATGCTCTGTTGTCGGCAACAGACAAATATATGCTGGCTGATTTTCCGATTGCTGAAGACGAACGTGAGCAATACCGGCAATATCGGCAGTATCTGCGCGATATTCCGGAAAAGGCGGCTTTTCCCAACGTTTCTGTTTTGACTTTTGAGGAGTGGCAGAACCAGTTCTGATTTGTGAAGAGCAAGCCGGCAATCTTTGGCCGGCTTGCTTTTGTATTTGTTGCTTTAATAAAGATTATCTTTTATATTAGGTTTCAATTTTACAGATAAGTCACGGAGTTGTGAAGATGAAAAAGTTTTATGTGTTTCGTCACGGAGAAACAGAGTTGAATCGTCAAAAAAGGTGGCAGGGCTCGGGAATGGATTATGACCTGACGGCAGTTGGTGTGGCACAGGCGGAAGAATTGGCCGAAAAATTAAAAGGAAAAGATATTGAAATTATTTATTCCAGTCCGCTTATTCGGGCCCTGCATACAGCAGAAACGGTAGCGAATCGGTTGAAAGTATCGGTGGAAGTGAAAGATGATTTGCGGGAATGTTTTTACGGTGAGGCTGAAGGGCGGTTAATTTCCGATTTGCAAAAGGAAATGCCGGAGATTGTTAATAACTGGAGTTTGCCGGGGGATGGTGCGCTGCGTTTTCCCGGTGGGGAGAGCCGGGGAGAGGCCTTGACAAGAGTGCTGGACGTCTTGGGTAGATTGGAATATGAACAATTTGATACGGCCGGCATCGCCATCCATGGCGGTACAATGGCAGCATTGCTTAATCATTTTGGTTATAAATTTGCCCAGATACCCAACTGCGCGGTGTTTCCGCTGCGGTTTGAAAAGGGTACGGGAACGGTTGAGGGGGAACTTTTTTAGATTTTGACTTCAAAATAAAAACCCCGGCAAAAGCGGGGTTTTTAAATGATGTGGTGAAAGTTTTAAGTTGATTAATATTCAATCCGATCCGGCTTATTTTTCCATTCTTGCATTATATCCGTTGCTTCTTTGAGATCAATCCGGTGCAGTTCTAACGGATCATCATCATAAAAAACACGGTCGCGGAAGCCAATATTTTCGGCATCAAAGCGATCGGCGGCGAAATAAACTTCGGCAATGTTAGCCCATTTGCAGGCATTAAGACACATCGGGCAGGGTTCGCAAGAGGTATAAAGAATGCAGCCGCTCAAATCAAAGGTGCCGAGATTGCGGCAGGCGTTGCGGATGGCCGTCACTTCGCCATGCGCGGTCGGATCGTTATCCAGGGCAACTCGGTTATGGCCTTCGCCGATAATTTTTCCTTCCTTGTCAACGATGATACAGCCAAACGGTGAGCTGCCGTTATCAATGGACTGTTTGCTCAAATCAATTGCTTTTTTCAGATT
>CABUAP010000240.1 GCA_902489675.1 uncultured Azospirillum sp.
TCGAAAGCAATCGGATGCGCTATGTGGCGGACGGTTTTATCAAAACAGATGCCAAAATGAATATTGCCGATCGATTGGCCGTTATTCATAATTGTCTAAACGAAGTTTTGGCGGCTTATCATCCCGATGAAGCGGCAATTGAACAGGTGTTTTTAAATGATAACCCTACTTCGACGATTAAACTCGGAATGGCGCGGGGGGTTGTTATTTTGGCGCCGTCGTTGTTTGGCATTACAGTTACGGAATATGAGCCGAATAAAATTAAAAAAGCGGTGGTCGGGGTTGGTAAGGCTGCAAAAAATCAAGTTGAAACAATGATTAAAATTTTGTTGCCCGGATGTAAGCCGAAAAACAATGACTCCTCTGATGCTTTGGCTATTGCCATTTGCCATTTTAATAATCGGGGAATGAAAAAACTCAGCGGCAAATTGTGATTAATGATTTTGGGGCTAATTGTGGTAATGCAGCAAGGCTGAATCCGATGGTCTTGTAAAAAAGACTGGCCGGCGGGGCATGTTTGAGGAATAAAATAAGAGAGAAGGGGAGGCGGAAGTTCGGAAGATGTTGGAGTATGGAGTCTGGAGAAATAACAGAGTAGTGCAAGAACAAGGGCGGCAGCGCGGAAGATGTTGGAGCATGGAGTCTGGAGAAATAACAGAGCGGCGCAAGAACAGGAGCGGCAGCGCGGAAATGATGGAGCATGGAATGGTAATTTTGGACAAAGTATTTAATGAGGTTAAAAAACTGTTGGACGGAGAGCAAAGCGGACATGGTTTTGATCATGTGGAACGTGTGTATCTTTTGACACAGGAATTGGCAGAACAAGAAGGGGCGGACAAAGAAGTTGCCGGATTGGCGGCT
Organism: uncultured Azospirillum sp.; assembly: GCA_902489675.1. Taxonomy (GTDB): domain Bacteria; phylum Pseudomonadota; class Alphaproteobacteria; order RF32; family CAG-239; genus JAFUYI01. Next base: position 862 of record CABUAP010000240.1, read on the forward strand.
TTGTTGCATGATTGTGATGATTATAAACTGGCGGGAGAGGAGGCCGCGGAAAATCTGCCCACTGCGCGGCGGATTTTGGCTGAAGCCGGTGTTGGTGAAGATTTGTGCGAAAAAGTTTTGGATATTATTTTACATATGGGCTATTCAAAAAGTTTGAAAGGTATTCGTCCCTCAAGTTTGGAAGGAAAGGTTGTTTCCGATGCAGATATGCTCGATGCCATCGGGGTTTTGGGAACTATCCGTTGTTTGCAGTTTGCACTTGCGCGCTGCAATGTACACGGCACACCGCTTTTTGACCCTCTGGTTTGGCCGGAAACGGATTTGAGCGCCGAAGAATACAAACGGCCCAATCGCAAAAGTGATAATTTTATCAATCATTTTTTTGAAAAACTGCTGAAGCTTAAAGGGATGATGATGACGGCTGCGGCTCGCCGAGAAGCAGAAATACGTCATCGGGCGATGATTGATTTTCTTTATCATTTTTTTCGTGAACAAAAATTGACGGCGTGGATTGAATATTTGGACGATTACCTGCAAAAAAACGGTATTTCTTGATTGAGCAAAAAATCCACCATATTGATATGGCGGATTTTTTTTATTCGGCGGAAAATTTCCGGCCGGCTGATAGATATAAGTTGTTGCCGGATATTTAGGAAACGATATCCAGTTCTTTCCATATCGGCGGTAGAAGTTTAAAACTTTCTTTCCACAATTCCGCACTGATGTCTGTAAAAAAATAATCTACGGAAACATTCATCAGCTGGGCTGTGTACCATAATCTGCTGGCGGAAATCCTGTTCAAGCCTTTTTCGTATTTTTGAATTTGCTGAAAAGTGATTCCTAACAGCGAAGCCAGTTTGCTTTGGCTCCAGCCCTTGGAAGTGCGAAGTGTTTGGATTCTTCTGCCGACGTATACGTCTATCGGGTTAGCCGTGCCGTCATGATTTTTACTGCGAAAAGTTTTATTTTGCCCAGTCATAGGTTGTCCTTATGTCAAAAGTTACAAAATAAAACCACCTGAT
>CABUAP010000241.1 GCA_902489675.1 uncultured Azospirillum sp.
TGTCTACAACTTTTGTGCAATTAAAATATCTGTTGATAATTTTTAATTGAATTGATCTTGATGTGTTAAAAAAAACTCCCCGGCTTAAACCGGGGAGTTTGGAGCGTTTATTTTTTGTTGGGTTTGACATAAGCCAAAGCGGAGTGCTCTTCGCAATATGTCTGGCCGATTTTGACCTTTTTGCCGCAGAAATGGAAATTTTCATCTTTGGGATCGCCTAAAGGCCAGCGGCAGGTATGGTTGTCAAGGTCAGTGAGCTTCACATTGCCGGGGACAATTTTTTTGATCGGCAGAGGTTTGGCAGCAACCGGCTGAACCGGAGCGGGAGCTGCAGTTTTTTCCGGCCGGGGTTCGGTTTTTTTTCCGCCGGTGTTTTTGGCTGTTGCCGGTTGAGCGGTGTTTTCGGCAGCCGAAGTTTCCGTTTCTTCGTCTTTTTTCTTGATCGGAGAAGGGCGGGCATCAAGCTGCAGGCGATGGACTTTGCCGACAATAGAGTTTTTGGAAACGCCTAAACGTTTACCGATTTCGCCGGTTGTCAATCCCTGTTTCCACATGATTTTAAGGTCTTCAACCATTTTGTCTGTCCAGGCCATAGCCTCATCTCCTATAAAAAATTAACGTATAGGGCAGATAGTAAATCAATATTTTTGCCGAGTCTAGCATTTTTTTGTCGGAAATTCTTTATTAATTGAAATATAAGTTGTATGATTATGATAATTGTTAAAAATGCGGAAATGAACATGAAAGTAAAATTGTTGGGTGTATGTATCGGGCTGGCTGTTTTGTGGAGCGGTTGGTGCGGCGCGGTTTCGCCGGCGGATTATGCCGACCGGTTTAAGGTGGATATGAATAATGAGGAAATGCCGCCGATTGAGGAATTGCGCCGGATGTTTGCACCCAAGCCGGTTTATGACCGGAAATTTGATTATTTTTGGAATATCGGCACGGTTTTTAACAAAGATTTTGCCCAAACGATCCGGCAGTACGGTACCCGGCAGACACGATTGAAATGGCCGGGGGAAGATATTATGCTGGAGCAATTGAAAAATACACCAAAAGAATATTATCAGTATATCGGTCCGTATTTGCACACCATCCCGGGCATTTCGGAAAAAATACTTAATTATCCGGGGATTAAGGAAACTAAAAATCAGTTTCCGAAACGGGTGGCGCCGCAGCTGGCCGATATTGAAAATCTGGAGTTTATGTCGCCGGCGCTCTATTTCGTGCTGAATCCGGATTTGTGGGAGGAAAGCAGCCTGACAAAAGAACAGGTAAAATTCAGAACTTTGCCGCAGACCAATAAATATGACACCAAATTTATGGCCAAAGTGATGGAAATGGTGCCGCCGGAAGATTATGCGCCGGGAGCCAAACCCAAAGAGCCGCTGGAAAGTCGTTTGCGGACGGTTTCGCCCGATGCTTCTTCGCCGTTGACCGGTAAGGATGTTCAGGCGGTGGCTCGCAGTCTGGAAGCCTTGGCCGATTTTGGCGATGATATTAATAATCAGGCTAAGATCATAGAGGCGGGGGCGTTGCTTGACGCTTGGGAAAATTCTCAAAACAAGGGAACTATGCTGCCCAATTTGAAAGATTTGGTTCATCCCTGCCAGCGTTTGGTGCAGAAAATAAAAATGCAGGGAATGGAAGGCGAATTCAGCAAAATTATTGCCGGGGAAGGGTTTAATATGGAAGAGTGGGGCTATACCTGCGACAAGACGGTTAAAGCCTATCGGGTGCTGCGCATGAGTTCGCCCGAATTGATGACGCTGTTGCTCTATAAACGCAATGTTTATGAAAATCAGTTGAATCTTTATTCCGAAAAAACAGCGCCGAATATTGCCGTGACCATGCAGGGGATTATCGAAATGTACAAAGC
>CABUAP010000242.1 GCA_902489675.1 uncultured Azospirillum sp.
CCAGCCGCCGCAAAATCTCGTCATCTTCCAGCAGCCGCACGGCTCTTCCAAAACTTTCCGGTTCGGAAAGAATGGTATAGTAGTTGTCCTTAATCATGGGCGCCAACTCGATCGCCTTAATAAATTCTGTTTTATCAAACGGATCTTTGTCCACAAAATCAAAGAAACCGGTTGCCGATAATATATCTCTGACCCCGTTCGTTTCCGGATTATCCTGCAACATAGCGCAAAGATAAGCCGCGGTTCCTACCTGCAATCCGTGCATTTTCGGTTTCTTTGCCAATTCGTCCAAAGCATGAGAAATCAAATGCTCCGAACCGCTGGCCGGACGCGAGGTCCCGGCAATTTCCATAGCAATGCCGCTGTAAAGCAGCGAAGTCGCCAAACTGCGCTGAAACCTGAGCGATTTCAAATCGCTGCTGTGACGTAAAAATAACAAATCAAGCGAATTGTAAGACATCATTGAAGCAAAGTCGTTAAAACGCTCATAACCAAGATTAAACGCCGCTTTCCAATCCCACAACGCACTGATTTTTGCCACCATATCGCCCACCCCGGAATAAAGAAAAATTTCCGGACAACCGGCGATTACCTCAAGATCTATCACCACGCCATACGGAATAGCCGATTTCACCGTCTTGCGCGCCCCCTTTACCGTCAGCGACGATGTCGGCGAACAAAAACCGTCGTTTGACATAGAAGTCGGCACACTGATGTAAGGCAGCCGAAGCAGATAAGATGTGTATTTGGCAAAATCAAGCACCTTGCCGCCGCCGACACCGACTACGGCTTTGATCCCGGCCGGCAGCGAAAAAGCTGTATCCGTGATATCTTCTATCGCAATTGAGGAAACTGTATCTTCTGCCAGAACGTCTATCCCCTGCTCTTTCAACCCATGTTTCAACCGAAAACCAAGCATCTGCTCCATTCCTTCTCCCCAAAACAAGGCAATCCCGGTCATATCTTTATCAAACAGATATTTACCGATTTTGGCAATTTTTCCCTCACCTATTTTTAAAAGATAGGGGATATTAATTTGACGGCTGGTCATCATATAAGGCGGATATTTTTTCATCATTTTTCTCCTTTCAGAAAACGATAAACCTGATCAAAATCGTGTAGTTCCATAGCCGCTATATTCAACTGACGACACTGGAGCAAAAGCATCCTGCGGGCAAAAACAACATCGGCAATCGCTGCAGCCGCCACATCAGGCATCCCGTCGCCGCAATAAACCACCTGATATCCGCACCGCTGCAAATAAGCCACGATCGCCGCTTTGCTGACACCGATATTCGGATCATAAAACGGACTGTCTTCGGGAAGCGGCATCATTTCCAACCCCTTATCCGGGCTGTAAACACCATGATTGGCCACCAGTCGCACCCCCGTATTTCCCATTTCTGTCCCGATCAATTTATTAATATAATAATCGCAGCCGGCCGAACAAATATAAACCGGCATCCCGTGCCGCCGGCAATAATCGGCAACGGTAAAAAAATGACAATCGACTTTGATTTGACAGATAAACTCGTCAAATTCGGGTTGTTGTACCCGGAGAGCGGCAAAAATTTCTCTCAACGCTTCAAAATGCGTTTTTTCACCCGCCATATACTGACGCCACGGCGCAAGCGCTTCCTCACCAAGCCAGCGACGACTGATGTAATTAAAGAAATCATCATCACTGATAGTACCGTCAAAATCAGATACCAAAGCGGTCTTTATCTTTCTTGTCATACCATGCCCTTCTCATAAAACTCTTGCTATGAGTATACTTCATATATTTTACCAAAAGATGAATTTCCACAAAAAATAAATAAAAAGAAACAGTTCGC
>CABUAP010000243.1 GCA_902489675.1 uncultured Azospirillum sp.
TTTGGAAATTTTGGATATTCAAAATAAGCTGGAAAAGATACCGGCGACCAAAATTGAACCTTTGGATTTGCCAAATGAGTTTGAATATGCCAAACGTCTGCAACTTGAGGCCAAGAAAGCCGGGTTGCAGTTGTTTGGACATATTGATCATTTTCTGAAAGACGGACGAGGAAAATTTGTAAATATGTTGTCCAGAACACATAAGGCACCGGATTTTTCTTTGTCTAAAGGGACAAAAGATGATTTTGTAAATTATACGGTCAGGAAGTATGAAACGCCGCGAACTATGTATGATTTGTTGATAAGAAGGGATAATGATGTGCTTTTTAACAAATTTGCGAGTGATAAACCCCGTTACATTGCCGAGCAGTTTACCGGGCCGGGATTTTCTTTGCGCACCAAATTTGTCCCACAGGAAATAGGGATAATGAAGTCGGGTGATAAGTTGTATTTATCCAAGCTTAGGGGGTATACGGAAAGAAATCCGATGCTCAAAAATAAGATTGAGAATATCAGGAAGAACAGCCACGCTTATGATCGGCTGCCTGATACTGATTTTCGGGTACTGGCAGATGCAAATCGTCAAATTGCTAATTATGGGCGTGCAAATAAAGGTACGGATTTAGGCCGGGAAGCTATAAAAACTTCGGACGCGGTTTATCAAATGATGGATGAAATTGTACCTGGTTTTGCAGAGTATCGTGGAAAGGTTACCGGAAGAACCAATCGTGAATTTGGGCGTTATTTGGCGACCAAGCCATTGGAAATTTATGACGCCATCAATAATCTGCCGAATGTTTCGCTGCCGAAAAGTATTCCAATCGGTGTTGGCGGAGATCTGCAGAGAAACTGGGGTAAATAGGTGGAAAAGTCATTTTGCAAAAAAAGCAAGATGGCTTTTTTGATTGTGAAATAACAACTTTTTTTAGGAGGTAATATGAAAATTAAGGCAATTGCCGACCGGATATTTGTCCGGCTGGAGCCTGTAAAGGATATGACGCCGGGTGGGGTATTGGTACTTTCCGATATCCCCGAACCGAGAACCGTCGGAACCGTGGAAAGTGTCGGTGAGCAGGTAAAAAACGTGAAGCCGGGGGATCGGGTGCTGTTTCATGTTTTCGATGAGTTGGAAACACCGGAAACGGATGTGGTGGCTGTTCGCGAAAACAGTATATTGGGAGTGTTGGATGATGAGTGAAACTAAAGTTGATGAACGTCATTTGACGGAAGAATGGTTGAAAAAAATCAATGAGGCGGAAAAGGTTTATGCCAAATATTATGAGTTGATTGACGAAGCCAGAGATTTTTATAAAGACGGCAAGAGCAGCAAAAAATCAAAATATAATATTTTTTGGTCTTCTGTTGAAACCTTGAAGCCGTTTTTGTATTTTAAACAGCCGAAATTTTATGTGGAAAGATCAAACAAAAATGCAGAGAAAGCCGAAAAACTTGCCTGCGAAATGTTGGAAAATGCTCTGAAATGGGATTTGGAGCAGTTTGATTTTGACAGTGTGATCAAATATGCCAGAAATGACTTTTTGATCTCCGGCGCCGGTATTATCTGGGAACAGTATAAGCCGGAAATTGAAGTTCGGCCGGATCCGCTTGACCCAACGCAGGAGATCGCGGTTAAGATCGGGGAAAGAGTGGAATCTGTTTATCTTGATCCGCGTTATTTTCTGACGGATACCAACCGTGTGGGGGTATGGGAAGATGTGACCTGGATTGCCCGTAAGATTTATATGGACAAAGAAACAGCGGAAGAGGAGTTTGATGAAGAATTTTTCTCTGCCGGTACCGAGGGTAAAAAAGATATCTGTA
>CABUAP010000244.1 GCA_902489675.1 uncultured Azospirillum sp.
CCCCCAAGAAGAAATCCCTTTGCCCTAACACCGACATCCAAACCGGCATCATAAAAATTTGCAGAACATTTATGTTGCCTTCCGGGATAAACAAGCTTGCGCAGGCTAATATGTCAAAGTGAAAGCGCCGCATTAAGCGACGCTTGTATCTATTTGTTTTTGATCGGATTAATGGACGGTCGGCTGCGTCATATCTTGATCATTGTAGTTATTTTTAATCACATCAACAAATCGGCTGCCGGTATCTTTTACATCTCCGGCATGATCGGCAGCGCTGCCGGATGCCGAAGAAAAAATACCGATCGTTTTATAATATACCGTTTTCGGATGCATCCCAAAACCAAACCAGGCAACAGCTAACCCAATTACAACCAGCCCTGCCAGATACAACAATGTTTTCATACCATTCTCCTCTTTGTGAAAATTATTATTGAATATTTCTCATTCTTTTTCTTACGCCCAAACGTCTCGGCGAATCAAAAATAATTGCAGCCTTTTTAATCAAAACCTCACTGATCCCGTCTTTTGTCAGCAAAAATTTCTTAGCCGCTTTTTTCCGCTCAATATAATATTGAGCTTTTTTAATGATGTTTTCCTGAATATACCGATCTGCCGGTATATCTATTTTAACCAAATGGTTCAGATTGCGCAGCTCATACTTTTGCGTATCGGGATTATAAATATAAAAGCTGTACATTAAAGAACGCTGCAGTAAAAACTCCTTATGATTCACATCCTCGCCTTTGGCGATTGAATTACGCGCTTCTAATACAGGCAGCATCTTTACAAAAGCATCATAATATTTCTTAAGCTCATTCTCCGTCCAATATTTCAGCTTCAAATTGAGAACAAACTCCATATTTTTCAGCAGATTATCCCGAACTTCCTCCGATTTTTCTTTTAATACCGCCAAACAAGGTTCTTTAGCTAACAAGTCGTTCCAATTACGTTTCTGCCAGTAGCGGTTAAGACGAAAAACCATCACGGCAAAAGCAGCGCTTCTTTCATCTTCCACCAAAATATTATACATATCCGACGGATCAAGCGCCACGGATTTTGGATGCAAACAACGGTTATCAATCAGAATTTTATTACGAAAACGATGAAAAGAATTAACAAATTCACCCACATAATCGGCACGCAGCTTGCGGATATTTCGATAAGCATCGTAAAGTGCGGTATATTTGATCAGTTCTTTGTCTTTGAACATTTTATGCAAAATATCATCAAGCAAAACATTATCCGGCTTTTCTTTTAAAAACCACGATTTTTGACGTTTCACCTTTTCTTTGATAAAAATCTGCTCTATTTTTTTGACGGCGCGCCAATCTTCCGGTTCAAAAACATAACAATTTTCCACCACCACGATTGATTTGTTGTCAAAACAACTGCGATAAGTCTGTTTTCTGGCCGGCTGAATATCTACTTTATAAGTGACGGTGCTCCATTTAACGAAGTGCGAAAGAGATTCCCGCTTAATTGAAATTCCCACGCTTTTCAACATTCTCGGTACGGTTTCTTCAGGAATTTGAAAAGAGTCCGTAATTAAACAAGAGAGTTCCCTCGGCGCGGCATGAAGAAAACCGTTTGCATAATTCTGCGGATTGATAAATACATCGTTATCGTAGCTGTCCGAACGCTCACGACTGTCCTCGGATTCAATAAAATACATTAAATCCTGCGTAGCGTGATAATCTATAACCTCTTCCAGACGGGAAAAATTTTCCAGTATTCTCTCGTGCAAACCATTTTTTGCCGCATATTCTGCGCAGCTCTGCCGCGAAATTTTTTTCATTGTCGAATATGCATTATACTTAAC
>CABUAP010000245.1 GCA_902489675.1 uncultured Azospirillum sp.
GCGAGCTGGAGGTGGACGGCGGCGTGGACCCTGACACCTGCGGCACCTGCATCGCCGCCGGCGCCAACGTGCTGGTGGCCGGCAGCGCTGTTTTCGGCAGCGGCAATTATGTTGCAAATATTGCCGCTTTGCGCTAAGATCAAAATTGGATTAACCCCGGCACAACAGGAGAACCGCGATGGCTTTGGTAATGGTGATTGAAGATGAAGAGGCGCTGGCGCTGCTTTTGAAGTACAATCTGGAAAAAGAAGGTTTCGAGGTGGTGTGGGAGGCCTCGGGCAACCGTGCGCTGGCGGCGGTAGAAAAGCACTGCCCGTCGGTGATTTTGCTCGATTGGATGCTGCCCGAACTTTCCGGTGTGGATATTTGCAAAATGATCCGCAGCAAGCCCGATATCAAAGATATTCCGATCATCATGCTGACCGCCAAAGGGGAAGAAGAAGACAAAATTAAAGGTCTGTCGGCCGGTGCCGATGATTATGTAACCAAACCGTTTTCGGTGCCGGAACTGATGGCCAGAGTCAAAACCAATCTCCGCCGGGCACCGGAACTGCTGCCGCAGAAAGAACTGGTTTTTGAAGATATCCGTATGGATCTGGCGGAAAAAAAGGTTTTTCGCGGTGATAAATATATTCACCTCGGGCCGACCGAATTTCGGCTGCTCCGGATGTTGATGGAAACGCCGGGCAAAGTTTTTTCCCGTGAGTTTTTGCTTAAAAATGTCTGGGGCAACAATATCTATGTGGAGTCGCGTACCGTAGACGTGCATATTCGCCGTCTGCGCAAATCCTTAAACGAATTTGGCCCCGACTATATTCGTACCGTGCGGGCAACAGGTTATGCAATTGATAACAGCTTAAGCGATGACGGCGGCGAAGACGAAAAATAGTTTTGCCCAAATATTGACAAAAAGCGCGTCCGCGCGTATAGTTGAAAATGATTAAAGATTATTTTCACTAAATTTATAAATATGACAAAAGAAAAAGCTAAAGCCGTGACCTGCATTTTGCTGGGTATGGAAAGCATCGGCGTAATGACAGCCTTTGTGGTGAGTGTGTTAACAATTGCCAAGTGGAGTGGTTCGACAATATTTGGTGAAGGAGAATGGATTGCGTACAACGGATTTTACCTGTTGTCGGTCTTGGCGCTGATTTATGGTTTTCTGCTCCGCCCGATTCGTCGCAAAGCCGTAGAAACATTCAGTTCGGTCATTCATTTCGGCCGTTGGACTTTTTATGCGGAAGGCGTTGCGGTTATCCTGTTTGCATTGTGCGGATATCTGCATTGGTTCTGGCTTTCGATGCCGTTTCTGGTTATTTATTCTGCTTGGAAACTGGTAGAAATGGTCGGTGACAGCCTGTTGCTTCACTGCGGTTATGTTGCCCCCGAATAAGAACGGCCGGCACAAGAAAAGGTTAGCGTGATAAAACGCTAACCTTTATTTTTGTTTGTGTGCATAAATAATTATTTTTTATTCATGGCCACCCGCCAAGCATTGCCGTTTAGGTCAAAGGCAATGACTTGTCCGTCGGCAACGGAAATTTCCTGCATTTGCTGTCCGCGGGCTTTGCCGGCGTCAATGACAGGCAACAGGGACAGGCAGTAACGGTTTTTTTCCTGATAACCGTCGCCAAAATGCTTAATTACCGTCACAATGCCGTTTTGCCGATCGAAAAAATTGGCCTGTACGCGCTGCAGTTTGCAGTTTTCAATCATTTTTAACCGCTGAGCTTGTACTTTTTCATCCGAACGGCGGGCATAGCTGACGATAAAAAACGCTGCAAAAAACAC
>CABUAP010000246.1 GCA_902489675.1 uncultured Azospirillum sp.
GAAAAATATCCGCAAAATCAGTATCGCCCTATGCCCTTAAAAGCCGGAGAACGAGGCGAATAGAGCGGTTTGGAAAGCGAGCAAAATTCCAGTGTACAAGAAAGTACATGAATTTTGCGAGACTGAACCAAACCACTCTAGGCACCCGTTATACGGCTTTTAAGCTTTGAGCATCACCTCAGGCGCCTCAATCCCTAACAAATACAGCAGCTTGACCAACACGTCACGGGTGAGTTTGGCCAAAGCCAAACGGGAAGCGGCAATTTCCGGCGTTTCGGCGCCCATGATCGGCGAAGCGTTATAGAAACTGCTGAACAGCTGCGCCAGCGTATAGGCATAGTCGGAAATGACACTCGGTTCCTTGTCGGCTTCCGCCCGGAAAATAACGCTGCTTAATTGCATCAGCTTTAACCCGAGAGCGCGTTCTTCGGGATTGGTAATCACAACGGCTCCCGGTGCCAAATCCTGATTTTTGCGCATGATCGAATTGATCCTGGCCACCGCATATTGAATATAAGGACCGGTCTTGCCGTCAAAATTGGCAAAGTCGTCCAACTCAAAAATGTAGCCGGAAGCGATGTTGTTTTTCAGATCCTGAAATTTGATCGCGCCGATGGCAATCTGGGCAACCAAACGGTCGATATATTCCTGCGTAATCCCTTTGGCCTCATCCGGTGCCGGCATCGATTCGGCAACTTTGTCTTTGGACATCTTAATCATGTCGGAAAGATTCATCACGCCGCCGTCACGGGTTTTAAAGGGCTTTCCGTCGGCACCGTTGACCGTACCGAAACCGATGTGCTGAAGCTTAACATTCGGTGCAATACCAAGCTTTTCCACCGTTTCAAACACCTGCTCAAAATGCAGCGCCTGCCGCTTGTCGACAAAATAGATAATTTCATCGGCGTGTAGATCGTCCACCCGCATTTTGATCGTGGCAATATCGGTTGCCTGATAGGTAAATCCGCCGTCTGACTTTTCGATAATAACCGGCGGTTTGGGCTTGTTTTCCTCATCCAACCGAATGATATAGGCGCCGTCATCATACTCCAGCAAGCCTTTTTCTTCGGCTATTTTTTTAACGGCAAAGCAAGTTTCGTGCGCATCGCTTTCCCCCAGCCATAAGTCAAAATGCACACCCAGTTCGCGGTAATTTTCTTTCACCGCCTCGACCGAAACTTTACGAATATGCTGCCAGGCCTTGCGGTACAGCGGATCGCCGTCTTGAAACTTGGCCGTGATCACCCGCGCAATTTCCTTGGCCGCCGGGTCTTCTTTGCAGCGAATGTTGGCCTGCTTGTAGAAACGGGTAATTTCCGCAATATCATAAGTTTCCATCTTATCAAGGCTGCCGTCGGCGGCAATCACTTCCGCCAAGATCATACCGATCGGGGTTCCCCAATCGCCGAAATGAACATCAGCAATCGGCTTATTGCCGACAAATTCCTCAATCCGGCGCATCGATTCGCCGATCACGCCCGAACGCAAATGCCCGACGTGCATTTCCTTAGCCACATTCGGCCCGCCGTAATCCATCACCACTGTTTTCGGATTTTCTTTGCGGGCACAGCCGAAACGCTCATCAACCGCCATCTTGTCCAACACACCGGCCAAAAACTCGTCGGTCAGGGTCAGATTCAAAAAGCCGGGACCGTCAACCGACACTTTGGCAAAATCCGTGTCTTCGCGCAGCCGGGCGGCAATTTCCTCACCGATCTGGCGGGGATTCTTTTTTTCGCTTTTGGCCAGCGCCAGTGCACCGTTGCATTGAAAGTC
>CABUAP010000247.1 GCA_902489675.1 uncultured Azospirillum sp.
CCGTCCTTATCATATTTTCCGACCGGAAAGATGTTCTCATTTGTAATCAAATCCTCCGGTAACAGTGCCAACTGTGACATTGCCGCAGAATTTAACTGTTTGTTTTGAGTTGGCAAATTGAGCTTTGCATCGGCTAATGCTTTAACTTCAGAAGAAGAAACAATATTTTCCAAAGCCGGCCTTTGCAGCTCTGCCTCCAATAAATGCTTATAAAAAGGAGCCGGTCTGCGTACTGTTTGTGCTGCGTTATTGATTAATATATCTAACGGTTTGTCCTTGAAAAATTCTATCACATTTTGTACTGACTGCACAAAACGAAAGTCTGCTCCAATAATATGCAAACGCGGTTGATATTGATTAAAATTCTCAAGTTTTTGAAATCTTTTCAGCGTATCGTTCGGAAAGCGGGATGTTACCGTAACATCAGCCCCCATTTCTAACAATAAATGAGCTGTTTCAAACCCGATTTTAATTCTGCCGCCGCTGACTAATGCGTGATGATTGTGCAAATCAACTTGTTGCATTCTTTTTTGATAATTTAATTCTCCGCAATTTTCGCACATTTCCGAATAAAATTTATGCGGAGTCACAATATCTTTCTCGCAGCAATAGCAGACTCTGCGTTCAAAATAAGCCTTCTTTCTAATGCTCATCTACAAGTGCCCCAAAGAATATTTTTTTAGAAAATTCTGATTGGAAAGAAGTAAATTCTTAGGAAGACTATTCACATCAAACCATTTCCAACACGAACATTTATCTTTTTCCATAACCTGAAATGTACCACCAAACCTGGTGCAAAAAAAATGCAATGTAATATAATGTTTTTGAGTTTCTGCATAAAAATCATTAGTAACGCCCTGCAAACTCAAATCGTCTTCACAAATATCAAGATTTGTTTCTTCTTTTACTTCCCGAATGGCTGCATGTTCGTTCGTTTCGCCAAATTCGAGATGCCCACCGGGAGGACACCAGCATCCAAATCCGTGAACACTTTTTCTCTGCCCCAAAAGAACTTGATGTTTTTGATTAAAAATATAAATCCCAACCCCGATAAAGAAAGTGGCCGTTTGTCGGATATATATAAAATAGTCTTTTCTCTTAAGTTCTTGACTAGTTAAAAAACTTGACAGTTTGACCTTTGTGTGTTATATATAACAATGTAGTAATGCTCGCAGAGCCGCGAGCAGGATAATATAAAGAAAGCTCAAACGGAGTAATGGTCGCAGAGCCGCGACCAGGATAATATAAAAAAAGCTCAAACAGATTTTATACTACATTTTAACACCCCTTCGGGGGTGTTAATTTTAATAAGGCATTGAGTTTAATGAAATTTCATTTTTTAACGGCGCAGTTTTATGATGATTATGCCGATTGCGACCAAATTCTTATTAAAGACAAACGTCCTTATTGTTTCTCCGTCTGTGAGATAGACGGTCTCTTGATGGCGGTTCCGCTACGTTCAAATTTCAATAAATTCAATAAATATGTAATTAAAATTCCCAAAACTAATGGCGGTCTTGATCTGACAAAGTCAGTCGTCATTACGGATGCCAATCGCGGAAAATATATTGATGCTCGGAGTGCCCCTGTAGTTCGTAAGGAAGATTACCGTTATCTGCTTGGCAAAGAATATGAGTTGGAACAGCGGCTGAAAACCTTTATTAAAATTTATAAAAAACGTTATGAAACCGGCATTGATGATAATTCTTTGCTTGAATATTGCAGTCTGAAATATTTTCATAAAGAATTAGAAATAGAAAAATAAATATCATC
>CABUAP010000248.1 GCA_902489675.1 uncultured Azospirillum sp.
CGCCCGCTGCATGTTTTTGACGCCGACAAATTAAAAGGCGGTTTAACTATCAGAATGGCCAAAGAGGGCGAAAAATTTGTTTCGCTCGAAGGTAAGGAATATGCGTTGGATAGTAAAAGCCTTGGTATCTGCGATGAAGAAGGCGTGCAGTGCCTGGGCGGCGTGATGGGCGGCGCGGCCAAAGGCTGCAGCGAAGACACCGTCAACGTGCTGCTGGAAAGCGCCTATTTCAAACCCGGCTGCATTGCCCGCACCGGCCGTCATTTTCAGATCGAGTCCGATTCCCGTTATCGCTACGAGCGCTGGGTCGATCCCAATTCCAACGTTATGGGGTCGGATTATGCCACGGCGCTGATTTTGGACATCTGCGGCGGTGAGGCTTCGGAAATTACGGTCTGCGGTGAGGAAAACTATAAACCGGCGCCGGTATGCCTGCGGCCGGAGAGGGTTAAAACCTTGGCCGGACTGGATGTCTCGGAAGACGAAATCGTCCGTATACTGACAGCCCTTGGTTTTGAAGTCAGCAAAGAAAAAGATTGTCTGAAAACCGTTTCCCCAACCTGGCGCGGAGATATTGAAGTTGAGGCCGATTTGGTCGAAGAAGTGGTTCGTATGGCAGGCCTTGATAATATTCCGGCTTTGTCGATGCCGGCCGATGAGTTTCCGAAACAAACCCTGAACCCGGCTCAGCGCCGCGCCGTAACGGTCAAGCATGAACTGGCTGCGCGCGGAATGTTCGAAACCGTGACTTGGAGCTTTACCGATTCCAAACTGGCGGGTTTCTTCCGCAAGTCCGGCGAAGCTGTCAAACTGGCCAACCCGATTGCTGCCGAATTGGATGAAATGCGTCCGTCGGTGCTGCCGAATTTGTTGCTTGGTGCCGGCAAGAATATTGCCCGTGGTGCCGGCAGTGTCAGCTTGTTTGAGGTTGGACCGGAATTTTTCGGCCGTCGCCCGGGCGAACAGCGATTGGCTGCCGCCGGCGTTCGTTATGGTATGACCGCTAAAAAATACTGGCAGGGAGGCGAGCGTGCTTACGATGTGTTTGATGCTAAGGCCGATGCCGTGGCAGCTATTGCTGCCGCTAACGGCCCTTGGGACAGCGCGCAGGTAACAACCGATGCCCCGGCCTATTATCATCCCGGCCGCAGCGGTGCATTGCGTTTGGGCAAAAACGTGCTGGCTTATTTCGGCGAGTTGCATCCTTCGGTGTTGAAGGCTTTTGACATCAAAGGGCGTGCAGTGGCGTTTGAGGTTTATCTCGACAATATTCCGCTGCCGCGAGGCAGCGCCGGCAAGTCTAAGAAAAAGCTGGAGCTTTCACCGTTCCAGTCAGTGGACAAGGATCTGGCCTTTGTCGTCAACAAAAATGTGCCGGCGGCCAATCTGATTGCGGCGGCCAAAAATGCCGATAAGGAACATATTACCGATGTTCGCGTCTTTGACGTTTATGAAGGTGCCAATTTACCGGAAGGCAAAAAGTCAATCGCTCTGGGACTGACTTTCCAGCCCAAGGAAAAGACTTTTACCGATGAACAAATTGACGCTTTGATGAAGAAAGTCATTACGGAAGTCGGTAAGAAAACCGACGGTATGCTGCGCCAATAAAAGACTGGCAGCTAAAATAAAAAACATCCCTGCGTTTGGTCGCCGGGATGTTTTTTTATGAATTATACAAATATCGTTGTTATCTCTTCCTGCAACAAAAAAAGGATCCTTTTTTTGTCACGGAAAAAATCATATCAGAAAAAGTGTCAAAAGTCATC
>CABUAP010000249.1 GCA_902489675.1 uncultured Azospirillum sp.
ACATTTGTCGCTTTATCAGCTGACGATTGAAGAAGGTACCGTGTTTGCCGCAAAAGGTGTTGCGGCAATGGAAGAAGAAACGGCGGCGGCATTGTATCAGCTGTCGACGGAAACGGCTGCGGCGGCCGGATATCGCCGTTATGAAATCTCCAACTATGCTCAACCGGGGTTTGAATGTCGGCACAATCTCGGTTATTGGCAGGGCGATGATTATGTCGGTGTCGGCGAGGGGGCTGTAGGCTGTCTGCATTGCCGGGGACAGCTGTTCTCAACCACCCATCCCCGTCGGCTGGAAGAAGTTTCGCCGCAGGAACGGGCAGAGGAACTGATACTGGTCGGCTTGCGCCTTGACGAGGGGATTAACAAAGAGCGATTTGCCCGCCTTTCCGGGCTGGAATGGGAAAATTTTGTTGACCGCCAAAGGCTGAATACTCTCAAAGACGAAGGATTGCTGGAAGAAACCCCGCAGTATGTCCGGGTTACCCCCGCCGGCCGCCTGCTGCTCAATTATGTGATCGAACAAATCTGCTTGTAAAAATTACGATTATCTTATATCATTATCCCTGAAACAGGTGATGTCTGTTTTGAGGGTTAGAAGCCTCTATTCACAAGCGTCTGTGTAAGACGAAATTTTGCACACCTTTTGGTCTGTGACTGGAAGGTGGCAGAATATGCATATCTATTACCAAATTGCTAATATGTCACACTATTCTCTTGTGAAATAGCTTCTAACTTCCAGTCGCCACCCATCATGGCGTCTTTTTTTGATTATGACGGGAAGATCAGGATGAGTATCAAGAGAATTTGTTTGTTTGCAGGCTATAACGGTGGTGGCATTATCGGCGAAGATGTGCTTTTTTATCTAAAAGAATTGGGCAGATTTGCTGATGTTTACTATTTTTCCGACGGTGCTTTGCCGCCGGAACAACGAAAAAAGCTAGAGAAACTTGTTGCCGGCGCATGGGGAGAAAAACATAGAAAGTATGACTTCGGCTCCTGGGCTGAACTGATAAAACATCTCGGATGGGAAAAATCGGTTTGTATGACGAGCTGCTTTTGGTCAACGATTCCTGTCTGGGCGGTGTGTTTCCCCTAGACGATATGTTTGGAGAAATGGAACGCCGTAATATCGAGGCCTGGGGCGCCTCAGGAAATCATTTCATTATGAGTTATTTTGTATGTATCAGCAAAAAAGTGTTTTCTTCTCAGAAATTTCGATATTTTTTTGAAAATATCAAGGCGGAGTCCCACAAAAGTATTATTATTAAGAAATACGAACGAGGTTTGAGCCAGCTGTTGCAAAAATATAAGGCCGATGTTTATCTGTCCAAATCGGACTGGCAAAACTTCTGCCGACGGTCGAAAACAGAAATAAAATACAAGATCACGGAAGTCATACCGTGGCGTTGTTTTTTTCGTTTCTGTCCGCACAAGATAAACTTGTATGATGAAAACGCCCTGGTTTTGCTGCTGATGAAATTTCCCTTTGTCAAAAAGAATGCTTTCAGAAACAAATGTTCGCTGTTTGCCGTGTACGGTAGGGAATGGATCGCCCGCGGCAGCGGATATCCGTCCGAACTGGTCGATGCTTTTTGTCAGGGCAAAGATGTCGGCGAACGAACGCTTTTTCAGGTATTATTGAGCCGTTTCCGCTTATTTGCAGCCGGTTTCTTTTATGAGGAAAAATACAAAAAAGACGTTAAAATTATCCGTATTTTCAAAATTCCCGTTTTCCGGAAGAAAATGGATTATACTATA
>CABUAP010000250.1 GCA_902489675.1 uncultured Azospirillum sp.
ATTCCACCATGGCGCCGACCTCGGTTTCATCAGGGTTGATCCGGTTCAGTTTTCGCAAGTGATTATCAATCTGGCCGTCAACGCCAAAGACGCAATGAACGGCAGCGGCACCCTGACCATCAGCACCCGCACCGAAAAAATTACCCATCCCCGGCCGATCGGCGATGAAACCGTTAAACCGGGTGAGTTTGTGGTCATAGAAGTAAAAGACACCGGCTGCGGCATTTCGGAAGAAAATCTCAGCCGTATCTTTGAGCCGTTTTTCTCCACCAAACAAAATGTTGTCGGTTCCGGCACCGGGCTCGGTCTGGCCATGGTTTACGGCATTGTCCGCCAAACCGAGGGCTTTATCCGGGTAGACAGCAAAATCGGCGAAGGCACCTCCTTCCTGATCCATCTGCCACGTTTTGAACACAACGCCGAAACGGCGGAAACTCAAGATGCCATCCGCCGCCCCGAAGTTACTGCCGCCGACGGCTCCCCGGTGATGACGGTCAAAGAACAAAACCGCACTTCCCTGCCGGTAAATCAAAAATTTATTTTCGGCCTGAACGTTGCGGCAATCGACAAAAGCCCCGACAGCGGCAGCAAAATGGCCGGGATTCGGATTTTGTTTGTTGAAGACGAAGATTCTGTCCGCAGCTTTGCCGTCCGCGCTTTGAAGAAAAAAGGCTATGAGGTCACCGGCTGCAATTCGGCCGAAAATGCGCTGGAACATTTGGAAACCGAGCGAGATTTCCAGCTGCTGGTCACCGACATGGTTATGCCCGGTCTCAACGGCATTGAACTGGCGCGCCGGGTCAAAGAAATGATCCCCGGCATAAAGATTATTCTGGCCTCCGGTTACTCGGAAGAAATCGCCCGCAACGAACTTTCTGCCGCCGATCATTTTGAATTTATGGCCAAACCGTTTAGTTTGGGCGACTTGACCAAAAAAATATTTGATGTGTTGAACAAGGAATAAGAACCATGACCGTCAAAAATCAGCTTTCTTTGGAATTTCCCCATCATCCCTATATGGGCGTAGAAGATTTTATCGTTTCTTCCTGCAATCAGGAAGCCTTTAGTGCCGTCAGCCAGTGGCCGGAATGGCCGTTTTTTGCTCTTTGCATATACGGACCGGCCAACTGCGGCAAAACACATCTGGCGCATATTTTCTCGGACAGAGTTTCGGTGTTAACCCACTATCCATACCAAGTTCCATGTGTAGACGCGGCCAAAATCACACTTGACCTGCCGCCCAAACTGTTTGCCCGCTGTCATAGCCTGATTATCGAAAATTTGACCGACAAAATTGATGAAGAAGCGCTCTTTCACCTCTATAACCTTTATCGCAACGAAGGCGGCAGCATCCTGTTCACAGCCAGACAAGCGCCGGCCAGACAAAACATCCGTCTGCCCGATCTGCGTTCAAGACTCAACATCATCCCCTCAATCGAGATCTCGGAACCGGATGATGAGCTGCTTTCCGCATTGATAATAAAGCTTTTTATGGACAGGCAAATCACTGTTTCGCTTGACATTGTCAATTTTATGCTGATAAATATGCAGCGTTCTTTCGATTATGCCGAAAAATTGGTTAATGAAATAGATAATATTTCATTGGCCTATAAAAGAGCCGTTTCCATAGCCATTGTCAAAGAAGCAATGGCCGAACTAAACAATAACTCACAGGGAGAGTTGTTCTAAAACTCATTGCCAGGAGCCTGATCTGATGTCTTTTATTCACCCCAAACACTATTTTTGGTC
>CABUAP010000251.1 GCA_902489675.1 uncultured Azospirillum sp.
AATTGCCGGAATCAAATATTTTTTCATGTTTTTTCCAGTATATATAAAATATGTAATAATATCTTTACCATTAATTGGTTAACATAAACTTATAATAAATAAGAGCAAGGATTTGGATATGAAAAAAATGCTGACCGCCGCCTTTTTTCTTTTGTGCACCGCAGTCCCCTGTCAGGCGGAAGATTCCTCAGCAACAGAGGCGGAATATTCCAGACTCGGCAGTGAAGCGGCAGCGGCAATGTTGACTCGTTTCGACAGCATGGAAAAACCGAAATTCCAGCGCGCTTATGACGATTATCTCAATGACCTGAAAATCATCGCCGAAACCGGACGCGCTCAGGATAATCAGGAACTGTTTCAAGACCTGCTCGAAATGAACAGTGAAGAAGAATTTACCTATTCTCACGTTAAGGGGCAAATCCGAACCGGTTTCGGCCAATTGATGCGCAGTCGTGCCCGCTGATTTTTTTATTTTTTGCACATCGTTAAAAAACGCTAAAAATGTACATTTTTTATTATTTTCACGCCTTTTTTAAGCAAAAATGAGTGTTTTTTGAATATTTTTGTTGTTTTTATGTTAAAGGTGGTTTATGAATTTGGTTTGATCAAAGTAATTGTTTTTTTAACTACAAAAAGTGAGAAATTAAAAAATGTCTGATCCTATCGATACAAAAATTGTCAGCAGACTGGCAGCTATCCTCAAAATAAACGATCTGGCCGAATTGGAATACGAAACGGAAACCTGCCGGATCTCCCTGATTAGATCCAGAGCGCCGCTGCCGCCCGCACCGGCACCTTTTGCACCGGTTGCAGCTCCCGTTGTCGCTCCGGTTCCCGCCGTTGAAGCGCCTGCTGCTCCCGCCGCCGCTGCCGACAATACCGCAGATCTGTCCAAACTCCCGGGTTGTGTAAAATCTCCGATGGTCGGCGTTGTTTATCTCTCAAGCGATCCGAATGCGGCCAACTACGTCAAAATCGGCGATACGGTTGCCCAAGGCGACACCGTCTGCCTGATCGAAGCAATGAAAACCTTTAACCCGGTCAAAGCCCACACCGCCGGCAAAGTTACAAAAATTCTGGTTGAAAGCGGTGATCCGGTCGAATACGGCGAACCCCTGATTGTGATTGAATAAGACCATACAAACTCCTAGAGGAATACGCTATGTTTGAAAAAGTACTGATTGCCAACCGCGGCGAGATCGCCCTGCGCATCCATCGCGCCTGCCGCGAAATGGGCATCCGCACCGTGGCCGTGCATTCCGAGGCCGACGCCAATGCCATGCACGTCCGTTTGGCTGACGAAGCCGTCTGCATCGGACCGGCTCGTTCAATCGATTCATATCTCAACAAATCGGCTATCATTTCTGCTGCGTTGGTTACCGGCGCAGACGCGATTCATCCCGGATTCGGCTTCCTGTCCGAAAATGCGGACTTTGCCGAAATGGTTGAAGAACACGGCATCACATTCATCGGCCCAACCGCCGCGCAAATGCGCAAAATGGGCGATAAAATCACTGCCCGTCAGGCGGCAATCGAAGCCGGCATCCCGGTTACGCCGGGTTCGCCTTCGCTTGATACCGTGGAAGACGCCAAAAAATGGGCGCACGAAATCGGTTATCCGGTGATCATCAAAGCCAAAGACGGCGGCGGCGGAAAAGGTATGAAAGTCGCTTTCAGCGATGATGATATTACGGAAGCTTATACCATGGCTCGCGCCGAAGCAAAAGCAGCTTTCCCCACCGAT
>CABUAP010000252.1 GCA_902489675.1 uncultured Azospirillum sp.
ATACATAAAAAAATTGGTTGTGGTTTTGATGTAATCTGGCAAAATCGCATTCTATTTGTACAAAATTTTAAGGAATTGAAATATGAAAAATAGACTTTTACTTACAACTGCATTGATCGCCGCAGCATTTACAGTATCCGATGCTTATGCTGAGCGGCTGGAAATTACAAGCGGAAACGAAGAAGTTGTTAATCAGGATATGTCCGATAACGACAATGCTGAACTCCAAGGCGGCGCTATTTATAACGTCGGTAAGCTGACTGTTGAAGATGGTGTTGTTTTTGAGAACAACAACGGTTCCGTCGGCGGTGCCGTTTCAACCGTTGATGTGTCGGATACTGCGGTTATCGGAAATAATGTTTCTTTTATTAATAATACATCTGCCATGCAAGGCGGCGCATACCACAATCAGCGCGCAACCAGCGTCATCGGCAACAATGCCAAATTCCATAACAATACGGCCAAAGGCTATGCCGGCGGCGCTGTTTATCAGGATACGGACGGAAGAGAAGCTGTATTGACTATTGGTGACAAAGCCGAATTTAAAGGAAATAAAAGCGAAACATCGCACGGCGGGGCAATTATGAATTACAATGCCGGTGACAAAGCGGAAATCAACATCGGTAAAGATGCTCTGTTTAGCGGTAACTCGGCCGGAAAAACCGGTGGTGCGATCGCCAACTGGGGCGGAAATATGCTGGTCGGCAGTAATGCGTCTTTCAGTGATAACACTGCGGCAACCGATGGCGGTGCAGTTTATAATGCCGATTATGATGGCAAAACAGCTGAAATGACAATTGAAAACGATGCTGTTTTTTCAAATAATACGGCAACAGGATTGGGCGGTGCTATTTATAACGACGGCACTTTGAATATGGCCGGCGCTGTCTTTTCCGGTAACAAAGCAGGGGGCAAGTTAAATGATATTCACAATATCGGCACATTGAATTTTACCGGTGATGTTACATTAGACGGCGG
The DNA here is from genome assembly GCA_902489675.1 of uncultured Azospirillum sp. Lineage (GTDB taxonomy): Bacteria > Pseudomonadota > Alphaproteobacteria > RF32 > CAG-239 > JAFUYI01. Next base: position 979 of record CABUAP010000252.1, read on the forward strand.
TATTTCGGGCAACGGTACCACAACTTTTGCCAAAGATACCACTCTTACGGTTAAAACCGATACCACAACCATCAGCAATACTGTTATCAACAAAGGCGCGCAGTTGTCATTGGTTTTTGCCAACGGTTATGCCGGCGGTGAATATGATTTGATTGTTGAAGACGGCTCGCTTGATAAAGAATTTTCTATTGCCGAAAATGCTTTGTTTGATATCAAATCAAATAAAAACGGTTCATATACAATCAGTAAAAAGTCTTCGGGAGAGGCTGTTATTGCTGCCGGCGGTAATGCCAATCAGGCTGCGACAATCGAAGCCGTTACCAGCGGTGCGAGCGACAGCGCCCGTTTCAATGCGGTTGCCGATCATTTGAGCGCACTGTTGCAATCTGCCAATGCTTCCGATGTTCAGTCCGGTTTGAATGCGGCAACAGCTTTGGCACCGGAAGTTGCGCCGATGGTTGTTCATAACGAGGGACAAACAATTAATCAGGTACTGGGTGCCGTGGCCACCCGTCTGAGCGGCGGTTCTATCGCCCCTGCTGCAACCGGAGCCGAAGGCGTTTCTTCGGGCGACAGCATTTTAGAACGCGTTGCCATGTGGGTTCAGGGTATGTTCAATAAGGCCAAACTTGATGACACTGCTTCCGCCAAAGGTTTTGATGCCGATTCCTACGGGGTTGCCATGGGTGCCGAAAAGTACGTTAACGAACAAGTCAAACTGGGTGCCGGTTATGCTTATACCAGCACAG
>CABUAP010000253.1 GCA_902489675.1 uncultured Azospirillum sp.
CACTTTATTGCTTCCAAATGTGAAAAAGCGCGCGCTAATGACTATTTTATCGGCAGAGTTTATGAAGGTAAATTAGATGCGGAAGATAAACAGGTGCTGGAAGGTTATTACGAAGACATCAAAATGCACAATCCGGCAGCCGTACGCGCCATCAACGACTTACGCAACAACAACCTGACCGTAGAAAACTATGTGCCGATCGGCACATGGGATCTGCTGCCCGAAAAATGGGTCGGACGCGAAGCCTGCATCGCCATGATCATGGAATGGCTGACCGAAGCGCAAATCAAACAGGGACAGGAAATCAAACGCCGTTTAGCGGAAGGTGACCAAATGGCTGCCATGGCCGACCCAATGCGCGATTTGCTGGACGCCGCGGTTGAAGAATCCCGAAAATACGGCTATTCGCAACGTGCATATACCGAACTTTCAACATTAAGCAATATGCCGGATAAAGAGCGCGGTTCGGTTATGTCAACGGCATTTGCCGGTATCGGCGTATTCAAAAACTCGGCGGTTGTTTCCCGTACCAGCTTTTCGGATTTGCAATTTAAAGATTTGCGCGGTATGAAAGATCCGATTACCGGAGAATGGAAACCGATTTCCGTTTACCTGTCGATTAACCAGGTAGATGCCCGCGCCTTGGGTGTAATCAGCGGTATTTTTATTGAACTGATGTCCTCATATCTGATTTCCAATCCGCCCAATTATGTCAACGCGACCGACGGCAAAATGGGACCTTATCCGGCATTGTTTGTACTGGACGAGTTTCCGCAAATGCCCAAATTAAAAGCGGTTATTGACGGACCGGCGGTCGGCCGCGGACAGAAAGTATCATACCTTCTGATCGGACAAGACTTAGGCCAGATCTCCGGCAAATACGGAAAAGATGATCTGGAAACGGTTATCTCCACCACCGCCTGCAAAGTCATTTTGTCGCAAAACAACGAACAGACGGCTCAACGTTTTTCCAAAATGGTGGGTAACAAAACCGTACAAACATCGTCTTATTCCAAACAGGAAGGTTTCTCCAAACAGGCCAACCCGTTTTCCAAAAATGTCAGCTATCAGCTGCAGGGGGTTTCGGTTATCACAACATCTCAACTGTTGAGCTTGCCGATGTTAAAACAGGTTGTTCTCTACCAAAGTTATATCGATCGCCCGATTATCGCAGATTCGCCGCGTTATTATCTCGATCCGAAAATGCGCGCTTTGTCAAAACTGCCGGCAGCGCCGAACGTTCCGGAATGGATCGTTGCCCAGCGCGAGGATATTAATGACAATATGCTCGAAAAATTGGGACTGGGAGAAGAAGAAGCTTAAAAAAAATCCCCGAAATGCTCTGCTCAAAATTCGGGGATTTTTTTACAAAAACTTTATATAGGGTTATACTGATTATACGCCAATCAATATAAATAGAAAATATGTCACACCTAATCATTATACGCGGAAATTCCGGCAGCGGCAAAACCACACTGGCCGATGCCTTGCAAAAAAAACTGGGACGTAACAACTTGATGATTTCACAAGATGTCATCCGCAGAAAAATGTTGTGGGTACACGATGAAAAAAACACCGCGGCTGTTTCCTTGTTGATTAACCTAATAAATTACGGAAAAGAGCATTGCCAATACACTATTTTAGAAGGCATTTTGAATGCAGATTGGTATCAGCCGTTATTTGCGGAAGCGCTTCGTTTGTT
>CABUAP010000254.1 GCA_902489675.1 uncultured Azospirillum sp.
TTCCTGTTCCTGTTCCATCCAGTCCATTGTGGCGGATCCTTCGTGGGTTTCACCGATTTTGTGGTTTACACCCGTGTAATAAAGGATACGTTCGGTTGTTGTGGTTTTACCGGCATCAATATGTGCCATGATGCCGATATTTCTGTATAAATCCAAACTATGTGTGCGAGCCATATTGCTATTCCCTCAAACTTAGAATTTGTAGTGAGAGAATGCTTTATTGGCTTCGGCCATTTTGTGGGTGTCTTCGCGTTTTTTAACGGCGGCACCGCGGTTGGCAGCAGCATCAAGCAGTTCGTTGGCCAATTTTTCGGTCATGGTGGTTTCCGAACGTTTCAGAGCGGCGGCAATGATCCAGCGGATCGCCAGCGCCTGACGGCGGTCGGCACGCACTTCGCACGGAACCTGATAGGTGGCACCGCCGACGCGGCGGGACTTAACTTCGAGAACCGGCTTAACGTTTTCAATCGCTTCACCGAAAACGGTCAGAGCATCTTGCTTGCTTTTGGCAGCCAGAATATCAAAAGCCGAATATACAATTTTTTCGGCAACGGCTTTTTTACCGTCTTCCATAACATTGTTAATAAATTTAGCAACTACCTTATCGTGGTATTTTGCATCGGGCAGTACAATTCTTTTTTCTGCACTATGACGACGTGACATAACTTACCCTCCTATTTCGGTTTCTTGGCGCCGTACAGAGAACGACGTTGACGACGTTTAGCAATACCCTGAGTATCCAAAGTACCGCGGATGATATGATAACGAACACCAGGCAAGTCTTTCACACGGCCTCCTTTAATCAGCACCACTGAGTGTTCCTGAAGATTATGACCTTCACCAGGGATGTAGCTGATTACTTCAAAGCCGTTAGTAAGCCGAACGCGTGCCACTTTACGCAAAGCGGAGTTCGGTTTTTTCGGGGTAGTTGTATAAACCCTTGTGCAAACACCGCGTTTTTGTGGGCAAGCTTTCAAGGCCGGGACCTTGTTTCTTTTCACTTTAGGTGTTCGTGATTTACGAATTAACTGACTAATTGTAGGCATCACAAATTTCCTTATTAAATAAATTACAATACATAAAAAACGTCCTGCAGCAGATAAATCCGTCCGCATGGCGTGAAAACTCTTGTTTTTCTTGGATCTTTAGTCGATTTTCGGCTCAAGATTTGAGCGCATACTAATGTTTATTTGTTTGAGAGTCAACCGTTTTTTTGCAACGAAGTGTTTTTTATGGAATGATAGCTTGAACGGTATGTCGATCGTTGTAAAAACTGTGTGCATGGGACCGATAAAATGCTTGCTTTCCGTTTTAAATAATAATATTCTTTGCCATATTCATAATACCGATTTTAAAGGAAAGATATTTTTAAAGGAACTAAAGATAATGCCAAACAGCGATATAGAATCCGCACGTCGTACCATTGACAGGGAAGTTGAAGCACTTAATATTATGGAAAGCGAACTTGATGACACTTTAACCCAAGCACTTGATTTGATGCAGGGGGCAAAAGGACGCGTTATCGTGACCGGTATGGGCAAATCCGGGCATATCGGCAATAAGATTGCAGCAACACTGGCATCGACCGGCACGCCTTCATTTTTTGTACATCCGGCGGAGGCCAGCCACGGCGATCTCGGTATGCTGACTGATAATGATGTGGTGTTGGCGATTTCAAACGGCGGCGAATCAAA
>CABUAP010000255.1 GCA_902489675.1 uncultured Azospirillum sp.
TTTTAATAAACAGCTATATTTTATCTATTTTTTGACAAAAAGACAAACAAAAGTTTATTCTTAATCTATTATTAGCATTTTATCTGACATTTTTTCACAAAAAAGTGCCACTCAAACAAGAGCGGCACTTCAAAATATTTATAGAAAATCTATCTATTTGACAATATCCAAAACCTCTACTTCAAATATGAGAGTCGAATTGGTCGGGATTTTATCACCTCCGCCACGAACTCCGTAACCCAGTTCGGCAGGAATATACAAGATATATTTACCGCCTTTTTGCATCAACTGCAAACCTTCTCCAAAGCCTTTAACGACTTGCGTAGGAGAGAAAGTAGCGCTTGCATTGGAATCGAATTGGGTTCCGTCGATCAAAGTTCCTTTGTAAGATACTTTCGCACGTTGATTGGATTGTACTTTATCGCCTTTTCCTTCTTTAACGACCTTATAAAGAAGTCCCGATTCAGTTTTTACCACACCTTCTTCTTTGGCTTTTTCAGCAAGGAAAGCCTCGCCTTTCGCCAAATTTTCTTTGGCTTCGGGAGTCTCGGCCAAACGAGCGAGTTCTTCTTTTTCCTTAGCTTCGGCGGCTGCTCTGAAAATAGCATCGAGAACCGAATTGGATTGCATAGCCGAAATCAACAAAGTCGTATCGCCGTCCATAGCTTGTTTATAAGCCTGAACGAATGTCGGGATATCGATCTCTACACCGGTTCCTTGTTTGATATTATTCAACATCTCCTTAATATAAAGACCCTGACTCAATCCCATTTCATAAGAACGTTGTGTAGAATCGGTTTTCAAGGCAGCGGCCAAACCTTTCATAAAATCATTGGGATCGATGTTTTTAAGCTGTTCGTACATACCCGATTTCAGAGCTTCTCCAAAACGGGCGCCATTAGAAACACCCAGAGCATAGCTTGCGCTATCTGCTGCATTTTCCAACTTAGTAGCGGCCTTGTTTCCGCAAGAAGACATTGCCGTCAAACCGGCGAGTGCCACACAAAATAAAATAGTCTTTTTCATTGTTTATTGGGTAAATAATTATAATATTTTTATTAGTTCCACTTCAAAAATCAGAGTAGCGTTTGCCGGAATACTTCCGCCGGCTCCTTGCTCTCCATACGCCAAATCAGAAGGTATATATAATTTCCAACGAGAACCTTCGGGCATTAATTGCAAGGCTTCCACCCAACCGGGTATCACTTGGTTGACCCCGAACACTGCCGGAGTACCCCGCTGTATCGAACTGTCGAACACTTGTCCGTCAATCAAAGTTCCATGATAATGACATTGAACTTTATCGGTAGCTTTCGGCTTACGACCTTTTCCCTCGGCAAGCACTTCATATTGCAAACCGCTGGGAAGTACCACCACACCGGAACGCTTGGCATTCTCTGCCAAAAATTCTTTTCCGGCCTGTTTATTCGTCTCGGCGATTTCATCTTGCAAATTGGAAAAAAACTCGTTGATGATTTTTTTCGCCTCATCGAAACTGATTTCCGGTTTTTCCTGTTTATATACAGCCTCTACACCTTTGGCAAAATCCTCGACGTTCAACGATTTGATACCCGAGCCTAAAAAATTGTGCCCCATGCTGAGACCTAATGCATAACTTAATTTGTCCATTTTCTATTTTTATTGTATTTAAGCAAACATAATAACAATATTTGCGAAGCGAAGAT
>CABUAP010000256.1 GCA_902489675.1 uncultured Azospirillum sp.
TGCGCCGTTATCTCCATCGTTTTGACCGCAACAATACCGGACAAATCATGGCTGTGGATACGATCGGTTCGGTGCTCGGCTCAATTTTGACCACTCTTGTCATTATGCCTTTTATCGGCGTCAATCATACGGTGATGCTGATTGCCGCGGTTGCTCTTTTGACCGCATGGCTTTTGGGCAGCCGGCAGTTTGCGCGGATGATGTTTATTATGCTGGCGGCGTTTTTGCTCAATCGCAGCAGCCTGCTGCGGGAAGTTTATCATATTGTGGAAAATAATGCGGTATCGACTATTTCGGTGGAAGAAACCGACGACGGAAAATCAAAGATAATGATGATGAACGGCGGCGGTGCGTCCAAAGTTTCGGCCGATTCGGCGCTGCGTTTTGCCTATGTCCGTTTTGTCGAGGACAATTTTATCGCCAATCTCCCGGCCGAAGGCTCGCCGAAAAATATTTTGATTGTCGGCGCCGGCGGTTTTACCATGGGAGAGAGGGATAATTTTAACCGTTACACTTATGTGGATGTCGATTCTTCGCTGAAAGAAATTTCGGAAAAGTATTTTTTGCCGGAAAAATTGGGCGCAAACAAAAAATTTGTGGTGCAGGATGCCAACCAGTTTTTAAAAGAAAGCCGGGAGCAGTATGATTTGATTGTGCTGGATACTTATTCCAGCCGCCATATTATCCCGCTCGATTTGGTCACGGCCGAATATTTTTCCCGGGTGCGGGCAAGAAGCGCCGCGGGCGGTGTGGTGATGATGAATATTGTCGGTTCGCCCTCTTTTTCCTCACCGCTTTCGCAAAAGCTGGACAATACGATTCGCAGCGTGTTTCCGTACACGCTCGACCGCCAGGTTATCGGTTCGTTTAACGGTTGGTGCCGCAAGGACTGCCCCGATCGCAATCTGATGTATGTTTGGTACAATCTGCCGGAAAATTCAGATATTTATACAATTAACAAAAATTCTGCATTTTATGATTAAATAAAGATTGACGGCGTATTTTTATGTGTTAAGAAAAGGCATCTTTTAATTTTTTTTTGAGGTTTTTTAAAGATGTTTTCGGAATTTAGTTTTCGCCAGTTCCTCAGCGCATTTGTGGTTCTGTTTGCCGTGATCGACGTTTTGGGATCGGTGCCGATTATTTTGAAATTAAAAAAGAAAGGAAAAAAGGTCAGCGCCGGCAAAGTATCTTTGTGGTCGTTCCTGATGTTTATCGCTTTCTTTTATATCGGTGAATTTTTTCTCAATTTGTTCAAGCTTGATATGTCTTCGTTTGCGATTGCCGGTTCGCTCATCATCTTTGTGATGGCTATGGAAATGATCCTTGATATCGAAATCTTTCGCGAAGGTCCCGATACGCCGAAAGATTCCGTGTTTGTGCCGTTGGTGTTTCCGTTGATCGCCGGTGCCGGTGCGCTGACCACCTTGTTGGCGATTCGCGCGCAGTTTGCCGATATCAACGTATTGCTGGCCATTGCCGCCAATATGGGTGTGGTTTATTTGGTTATCCGTTTGGCCAAACTGATTGAAAGAAAATTGGGACCGAGCTTTATTTATATGCTGCAAAAGTTTTTCGGCATTATTCTTTTGGCCATTTCGGTTAAGATTTTTATTACCAATATCACAATTTTGATCGAACAAATTTCCAAAACGGTAGC
>CABUAP010000257.1 GCA_902489675.1 uncultured Azospirillum sp.
ATTTCCATATAGCTTTCCCCGAAAAATGGATTTCGGGCGGATTGTCAATCATCTATATGCTGACTTCGGCAATTTCCATTTCAATGATGGCCAAAGCTTTCGGCATTTATGCCACCGAGTTGTTTGACCATATACCGCCGACGCCGTTCTGGGTCAATTCGTTTGCCACTTTGCTGATTGTTTCGCTTGCTTTGCTGAATATGCTGCAAGCTTCCGATGTCGGCCGCTCCGAAACGCTGATTGTCAGCATTAAAATGGCGATTTTGCTGATTTTGATCATCACCGCCTTTGCCCGCCCGGAAATGAAACTGGCGCCGGTCAATTTTCATGTTAATTCGATGGACTTTTTGCGCAGCATCGGCATCACCTTTTTTGCCTATGCCGGGTATGGCGTGATCACCAACGCCACCCCTTATGTCAAAAATCCGCATAAAACAATTGAACAGGGAATTTTTCTCACTCTCGGCATCATCATTCTGTTCTATTTGGGACTGACTTATGTGGTTCTGAATTATACCCCTTCCGGCGACCTGCTGCACAACACTGACACCGCCGTCACCGCCGTTGCCGAACGGCTGATCGGCTCTTGGGGATATGCTTTTATGTTTCTGGCGGCCGTGCTGGCTTTTATCTCCGGGATCAATGCCACCTTTTTCAGTATCTTTCGCATTTCCCATTCCTTGGGACAGCAAGGTGTTTTACCGGGTATCTACGAAAGAAAGTTCTGGCATCAGGGAACTTGGGGCAACTTCACCACCACCAGCCTGATCGTCATTGCCACCATTGTTTTTGATTTCAGCTCCATCGTCAATCTCTCCAGCGCCGCTTATCTGGTCAGCTACCTCGGTATTTTTGCCGCCAACTGGCGTCTGCGCAAAGAAACGTCATCTTCCGCACCGGTCATTTTGATCGGTATGACAATGATGATTCTCATTCTGGTTGCCTTTATCATCAGCATCATCCCTTCATAAATCGTAAAAAGCCCCGGGATTCGGGGCTTTTTCTTTAAATTTTGTTGCGATTCATCTGCGAGGTATGAACAATTTTCAGCTTCTCCAACCGCTGTTTTTTCACATATTTCAGATACCCTTCATAAGAAAACAACATCACCGCCGAAACAATCATCGGCAGCAGATAATAGATAATCCGATAAGCGATCAACGCACCAAACAGCGTCGCCTGATTATGTTCGCCGGGAATAATATACATAAACAATCCCTCAAACACTCCCAAACCGCCCGGAACTTGGCTAAACACGCCCAAAACCTGAGCAATGATAAAGACCCCGATAAAAGTGGCAAAAGAAATATCCACAAACGGAATCAGCGAAAAATAAAGCACCAGCGAAGCCATCAAAATATCCGCCGCACCGATGAACACCTGTGCCAAAGCCATCCGAAACGGCGGCATTTCAAACACCACCCCTTTGACCATCAGCGGCTTTTTGTAAAACAAACTCAAAGCAAAATAAGCGGCTAACCCAAGCACCGATCCCAAAGTTACGATCTCGGTTGTCAACTTGGAAACCGATCCGGCGCCAAAAGCGTGCGAAGGCGTAATGACATATCCGACAACAATCAGGAAGAAACAGGCCACCAAATAAGTAAATCCGGAAAAAGTCACCATCCGTACAATTTCCCCGCCGTGAAAACGCCAG
>CABUAP010000258.1 GCA_902489675.1 uncultured Azospirillum sp.
TGGTTTATCTTTCGCCCAAACCATTGATTTCCATAGCCTTAAAGCAAGATTTAAAAGTGTATAAAAGGGTTATATCCTTGACAAAACAAGACTCTGTACTTAACTATTTACTATCAAAGGCGATTGTTTTTAAGGAGAATTTTAAATGCAAAAAATATTTTTTACCGTTTTGCTGGTTGTCACCGTCCTTGTAACCATCCGCCTTAACAATTATAAACCCGAAAGCAGCGGTCTGTTTGCCAACACCGCCGCCACCGAAACATTGATCCCCGATGCCGCGGCGGAAAATATAAATAACAGCCCCCAAAAACGGCCAACCGAAGACGACAATGGCGAATTTAAAGAAGAACACCCGGAAATTACGGCCGGTGACGAAGAAACACGGCTTGACGAAGAATAAACTTATAAAAGATTTTTACGATTTACACTTGCTTTTAAACTCTCAAATATTTACATATATCAACAGAAAAATGATTAAATAATAATATATCTGTTAAGGAGAAAAAAATGCTTAATATCGGAATTATCGGCGCCGGTGGGGTCGGCAGCACCGCGGCTTTTGCCCTCATCATGCGCGGCGTTGCCCGCAAAGTGGTTTTAATTGACCAAAACACCAAAAGAGCCGAAGCGGAAGCCGAAGATATCGCTCACGCCACACCGTTCGCTTATGCCAACAAAATCAAAGCCGGCACTTACAGCGATCTTGACAACACCGACGTAGTCATCATTACCGCCGGCGCCAACCAAAAACCCGGGGAAACCCGCAATGACCTGCTGGCCACCAATGTCAAAATTTTTGAAAGCATCATTCCCCAACTGGCTCAACACGCACCCAACGCTATTTTAGTCATCGCCTCCAATCCGATGGATGTAATGACCTCGGTTGCCATCCGGCTGTCCGGCTTCCCCGAAAATCGGGTATTTGGCAGCGGCACCGTACTCGACACCGCCCGTTTTCGCACCCTGCTCGGCTATCACCTCGGTGTTTCGCCAAAATCGCTGCACGCCAACGTATTGGGCGAACACGGTGACAGCGAAGTGCTGATCTGGTCTAACGCCGTTGCCGGCACCGTCCAGCTCGAACAGCTGTCTAAAGAACTTGATCGTCCGCTGACGGCCGAAATTAAGGACGAAATTGACGACAACGTGCGCAACGCCGCCTATAAGATCATCGACGGCAAAGGCTCCACCACTTTCGGTATCGCCGGCGCCTTATGCCGCATCTGTCAGGCAATCGACAGCAACGAATACGCAGTCCTCAACGTTTCTGCTCTGCATCATGAGGTTGAGGGTGTCAAAGACATTTGTATGTCCATGCCCTGCATCATCGGCAAACGCGGCATCCACAACCGCCTGTACCCGACTTTCAGCGAAGAAGAACACAAAAAACTGAAACAAAGTGCGGAAACCATCAAAGGCTTTACCGAAACGGCATTGAACTATATTAAAAAATAATAGTTCTCCTTTCTAAAACAAAAACCCCGGAACATCCCGGGGTTTTTTATACCTTTTTATAAAACTCTTTATTATTACTTTCCACTTCTCGAAAAACCTCAGCCAACGAAACATCAATCGCATCCGCCATCAGAATTAAAGTCATTAATTGCGGGGTTTGCCTAAAGTCTTTAATATACGAC
>CABUAP010000259.1 GCA_902489675.1 uncultured Azospirillum sp.
TGCGCAATATAAATTGTCAATGGTGTGTAAAATCTAATCTGGACTTGTTTTTATAAACCGTTTGTTTATGATAACGATGTCCTAAGAATTTAACTTTTGAATAATAAGGATCTAGGAATAATGATGAAAGTTGCTATTATCGGAACCGGATATGTCGGTCTGCCCACAGGGGTAGGGTTGGCGGAACTTGGCAATCGGGTTGTGTGTGTTGACAAACTGGCTGATAAAATTAATAAGCTTAACCGCGGTGAACTGACACTGTATGAGGACGGGCTGGAAGAACTGTTTAAGAAAAATGTGGCAAACGGTTCTTTGAGTTTTACCACAGATATGGAAAGCGCGGTCAAAGACGCCGATATTGTGATGCTGGCGGTGGGAACGCCTCCGCATCCGCTGACTAAAGAAGCGGATCTGAAATATATTTATGCCGCGGCGGAAGAGTTGGCTCAGTATTTGAACGGATATACGGTCGTGGCAACCAAATCTACGGTGCCGGTCGGTACCGGTGACGAAGTGGAGGCGATTATCCGCAAAGTTAACCCCAAAGCCGATTTTGACGTGGTATCGCTGCCCGAGTTTTTGCGTGAAGGTTTTGCTATTCACGACTTTTTTAATCCCGATCGGATCGTTATCGGGGCAGAAAGCGAAAAAGCCTGCCGGGTTATGCTGGAGCTTTATCGGCCGTTTGTTGATAAAAGCGAGTTTTTGTGTGTCAAACGCCGTTCGTCGGAAACCATCAAATATGCGTCAAACGCCTTTTTGGCCATGAAAATTCATTATATCAACGAAATGGCTGATTTCTGCGAGTGTTCAGGCGCCGATATCCGCGAAGTGGCAAAAGGGATGGGGCTTGATTCCCGCATCGGTAAAAAATTCTTAAATCCGGGGCCGGGCTACGGCGGTTCCTGTTTTCCGAAAGATACCAACGCAATGGCGCAGATGGGCAAAAAATTCGGCGCGCATCTGACTTTGATTGAAACCACCATTGCCCAAAACGATGCCCGCAAGGCCAAAATGGGACAACGGGTGATTGAAGCCGTCAAAGAACATCCGGAAGGCAAAATTGCGGTACTGGGGTTGGCTTTTAAGGGCGGTACCGACGATTGCCGGGAATCGCCGGCGGTTGATATCATCAAAGAGATGATCAAATATTCCCGCAATATTATGGTTTATGATCCCAAAGCGCTTGAGAATGCCAAATCGATTTTAAACAACACGGTGCAGTATGCCGAAAGCATCGATGAAGCCTGCAAGGATGCCGAGGTTGCGGTGATTTTGACCGAATGGGATGATTTTAAGAGCTTGGATCTTGAGCATCTGAAACAAATTATGCGTTGCGCCAAAATTGTCGATATGCGTAATATGCTGTGCGGCGATGCGGTGGCAAATGCCGGTTTTGACTATCAATGCGTGGGGAGAAAAAAATAATATGAAAGTTCTGGTGATTGGCGGAGCAGGATATATCGGCTCTCATGTAACCAAGGCGCTGCTCGAAGACGGGGCATCGGTAACGGTTTTTGACGACTTGTCAAGCGGGCATAAAATTAATCTGTTTGCAAAAGCCGGTTTTGTGGAGGG
>CABUAP010000260.1 GCA_902489675.1 uncultured Azospirillum sp.
CGGTTCTCTTGTTTCTCGTCCTTTCCGCTTCCGTCCGCTCTCGGTCTTTCCCGGTTCTCTTGTTCCTCGTCCTTTCCGTTTCCGCCCGCTCTCGGTCTTTCCCGGTTCTTCTTCCTTCCCCTTTCCTCGGCCATTTTATTATCTCTTTTGCTTTCAACATACTCCCAAATAAAAATTAAGTCAATCGTTTGAATTATTTTAAAGTGGATATACAAAAAAGGATGCGGCATTAAGCAGCATCCTTTTTTTGTATCCGTCGGCGGGACGTTTTATCAGAAACGATAACCGATACCCGCGCGAACAGAAAGATTGTCATAATATATATACCCCCCCGTATTGGATTTGGGGAACATATAACTGACATCTACATTGACGAACAGTCTTTTACTGATCGCAATGTTGGTTCCGGCTTTGAGACGCCAGTGGAACAGGTCTTTTTCAAAGACGTCATGCCCGCAATGGTTGCTTTCCGCCTCTTCCAACACTGTATTTCCCCAATTGATCCAAGAACTCATGAGGTAAACCTCATATTTCTTTTGGAAAGTATGAGCCAGACCGAAAGACGGGCTGAAATACAGCATTTGTTTACGCGAGAAAGAAGCCCCCGGATCAATCCAACTGCCGCCGACTTCAAACTCTGCCCTCAGAAAGTAGCAGTTAAGTCCGATCGCGGCACCATAAATTGGCGCGGGTTCTAACACGTTTGCACCTGCGTAGACGATGGCACTTGCTTTGATTGCATCGTCTGCCCAATAGTTCTCACTTGCGCTCTGCGCGGATACACTCATAGCTGAAAAGCCCATGGCTGCAGCTATAGACAAAATTATTCTCTTCATAAAATAATAGTTAAGTTACCAATTATTAGTATAGAAGATATTTCGCAAAAGTAAATCAAAAAATTGACAAAAAGGTTGCCGCAAACCGAAAAGGCGAAAAGTTTTAGATATTTAGTCTACTATTAAATGATATTGCAAAAAATAACAAATTAGAAGTGTCTTATATTTTGAAAGAATCTGCGGCGGCTTTTGTGGTAAAACAAAAATGTCCTTCTTTAACGGAAGGACATTTCTTCTCTCAAGCATATGAGCTTATTTGCCGCAGGGGCTGATCAGCTCGGAAAGGGAGATGACGCCAAGCAGGTAATCGTTGGTGCAGACTCTTTGGCTGCCGATGGTTCCGCGGGTGCCGGTGCAGGCAGACAAAGCCAACAGCACAACAACGAGAGCTAATTTTTTCATATTTGTAGTCCTTTTGTTAGTTTTTGTAAAATGTCATTTCTGACATGCCAAATGTTATATAAGCAATATTTAAAAAGCAAACCAAAATTTCGGGCGGGGGATTATTTTGTCGCTTCCGGCATCCACTCAATGATGCCGTCGTTTTTTTGCTGCTGCCTCCATCTGACAAAGTCGTCGTAATTTTTGATCCCGTCGCGAAGAACCGCTATATAATATTCTATGCCGGCAATTTTTGTGTCGTCTGGCGTTTCGTATTTCAGCCGCAGGATGATTTTTCTTTCTTCGGTGCCGGCGGCGGCATTGATCCGGTCGGCAAATTTTTCAAAGTAACCGTCCCAG
>CABUAP010000261.1 GCA_902489675.1 uncultured Azospirillum sp.
GTGTTGTTTCTTTATCAATTATGATCGTGACCAGTTTATGGTTGATCATTACGAGCAAAGAAAGTGAGATCGTAATTTTTTCCGGTATTTGTTGCAATCTTCTGCCTGTTTTCGTGGGTGGATTGATTGATTCAATTATCGGGAAATTTGTTCCGACTTATACGGAGATGGTTGTTATGCTTATCGGCGTGATAATTGTCAATGTTTTGTTGGTAGTCGTTTTCTGGCCTTGGAGAAGTTCCGGAGAATTTTTTAATTTCTAACAACGCAAAGTTCCCTGCGTTGAACAAATATTAATCGGGAATAAATGTAAAATCTAAAAAAACTTTTTATATGATAGCAAATATTGTTTTCGGTTTCATCGCAGTCTGCTTCATTTGGGGACTGGTAAAGAATGGTGTGGAAAATCTCCTCGTTTATGCCTTGGAGATTGCACTTTCCGCATTAGTCGGTGCCTTCCTTGGATGGTTGCTCGGTATGTGGTTCTTAGGCGCCATTGCCGGTGCAGTGTATTGTATATACTGCTGGATTTTCGGTAAACTAAATATTTTTATGAAGTGGTGGTTTTGCCGTGGATAAAAGTAAAACCGAAAGAAAAAAGAAAACTGTTGTTTTCCCTCAAGGGAAACAGCAGTTTTTTTTGTGGTTTGAGCGTCTTTGTCAGCAGGTAGATGGCTTCGCCGTCAGACTTGCGAAGCTGCTGGGTAAGGTGTTTGCGGTCTTTTGCATCAGCCGGCGGAGGTTTATGCCTAATGGTGCTCCATGCATTTGCTGATTATTGTTGAGATTGTGGCGAAGGTTTATCAGAAATTTGTGTTTCCGGGTGTTGAAAAGCCGAAGAGCGTGGTTATATCATTAGCAGAAAGTGATAGACAAGGAATTTTACTATGGAATTATATTTATTTATTGCTCTGTTTTTAATTTATATTTTGACATCTCTGATGGCCGATAAAGCGATTATCCGCAAAGTTTGGCTGGCAGCCTTTTTAATTTCGTTTGCGGTGACGGCGGTGGCGGTCAGCTTTTTGCGCTTTACCAACCAAGAGGTGATGATGAATGCGACCGAACTCAGCTGGTATTATATTTTGTATCTGTTCGCCTCGTTGATGATTGTGCTTGGCGTCATCAATTTGTGGATGTTCCGTCGGCAGGTTTTCAGAACGTTGTTTGCCAAATCGAGCGTTGAGGAAGATGACAAAGAGGAGGGGGATGACAACTAGTTTCAGTTGATTTTACGGATGTAAATCGGTTGGCGGAGTTTGCCGATCTCAATTGAATACTTGTGGATTCCGGGAATGGAAAAATGACTGGAGGCATTCAACACACGTCGGGCAAGATCAGCATTGCGGCTATGGATGAGGTACGAGTTTTTGTAAGCTTTTACCCGGGTGAAAGGGATTTTTCTGACCAAGTCCAACGCCTGCTGCAGGCTGCCCCAAGACGGGCAGCCGATGATATCCTGATTGACTATGGTTATTTCGGTTTTGGGGCCGTCCTGCTCAATTTCTTTTACGGTTTTGCCAAACAAAAACAGCAGGTTTTCGTTGGTTTCGGCAGGGTT
>CABUAP010000262.1 GCA_902489675.1 uncultured Azospirillum sp.
CATTTTTTAAGACTAATCTTAAATAAGGCCGTTATTTGATAATTGTCAATGTTACTCTGTCAATTTTATCAGCGGCGTTTGGGGAAGTCAAAGACGGTCGGATATTTTTAGTTGACGTTTTATCAAATTTGCATTTGATGTCTTTTTTTGATGCGGTCAAAATCAGGACTTGTAAAGTCTGCCAATGAATGTATTATACTTGGCGGAGGTGTGAAAATGATTGAAAAATATGAGTTTGACGGAAAAGAAAATGGAGAACGTCTGTTGATTTTGGCCGCTGTTCACGGAAACGAAACCGCCGGAACCAATGCCTGTAACCGTATTATCGACGAGCTTAAGCGCGGGGGGCTAACCTTGCAAAAGGGACATTTAACCATAGTTCCGGTTTGCAATCCGGAAGCTTACCGCCGCGATGTCCGCAGTATTGATGAAAATCTGAACCGTGTTATGATGATGCATGAACACCCTCAGTCTTATGAGCAAAAACTTGCCAACGAGATTTGTCCTCTGATCAAAAATCACCGGGTTGTTTTGGATTTGCATTCGACGCATTGTGTCGGTGATGTTCCTTTTGCTTTTTGCGATTACCCGGATGAATATAACCGAAAATTGATTGATGCGCTGGCGGTTGATTTTGTTTTGGAAGGCTGGCCCGAAATTTATGGCCGACAGGAAGCAATTCAGGATTTTTCGACGGAGCAGTGCGCTCATGCCTACGGAAATACGGCCACAACTTTGGAATGCGGATATCACAAAGATCCGGCCGCAATAGAATTGGCCTATCAGGCGATTATAAATACCTTGGCTGTGTTTGAAATGATTGATTTGCCCCGGCCTGCATCCTGTCCCAAAAAACATATCCGAATGGACAGCTATGTGCTCAAAACCAGAGAAGGCCGCCTTTGCCACAGTTATAAACATTTGGACCCGGTTTGCAAAGGGGATAAAATTGCCGTTTATGATGACGGCGAAGCGCTTTATGCGCCGGCTGACGGTTTTATCCTGCTGCCCAATTTACAGGCACCGGTGAATACGGAATGGTATTATCTGGGGACGGCTCTAAGCGGCGTTTAAAGCGAAGCTGTTTTTTCTTTGTTTTGATAGACAAAACTGTAGTTCAAGCTTCTTGCGGCCGTTTGTTTTTCCCAAACCAAGCTCTGAGTTTCCTTATTGAGAAAGGTTCCTTTGTAACCGTTCTCAATAAGATATTGCATTTTGTGGAACAAAGAGGGAATTTTGGCATGAATATTTTCTCCCAGATACATATTGTAAAGCTGGGCGTGGTCAGCATTCGGACATGAAAACGGGTTTGTTTTGCCGGTAATTTCTTTTTCCAGATAGATCACTTTTACATTGTCATTGGGATCATGGTCCACTTTGGTAATCGACATTCCGTAGTGGAGCGCGTTGATCCAGCTGGCCGGATTATCGACCGCAATTTGGATAATTGCATGGGTTCTGCCGTTGTCGATGGCATGGTTTTCAATATAATCAAGCATTCTTTTCATCAAGCCGGATCCCCGATAGGCCGGATCAACCAAAATTGCTTCATACAGTAC
>CABUAP010000263.1 GCA_902489675.1 uncultured Azospirillum sp.
TCATGACATGAGTTAGATTTGTGATGTTTAATTTTTTTACGGTTAATTGTTTTTTGTTCATTCTAAAACCTCTGCGTTTTTAAATCTGCTATAAAAAAAAAGATTTGAGTAAACCCAAATCTTTGCGACTGACTTTCCGGTGTGTGTGGATAAGTCATCGTCGCAATGTCAATCTGCGCAGACGCAGGGATTTCAGTTCAAAATTGTTCATTTTTTCCAAAAATTAAAATTAACTCGGCATCATTATTATCAATTTGTTTCCGTTTGTAAAGCTTTTTTTTATATTTATGTGGTTGGTTATATAAAAAACTGTCTGTCGTTAGGGGAACAAGCAATGATTTATGATCCCATATTTAAAAATAAAACGCCTTGTTTTGATAAGCTGATTGCGTTTGGATTTGTCTTTGACGGTGAACGATATATCTATTCCCGGCCGATTGCAGACGGCCAGTTTGAACTTGTTGTTTATGTTGAGGAAAACGGCGGTATCCGGGTTAAGACAATTGATGTTGATACCGGGGAAGAATATGTGGTGCATCTGCTAAGAGATGCCGTTGGCGAATTTGTCGGAAAAGTCAGAGCGGCTTGTGCGGAGGTTTTGCAGGAAATTGCCGACAGTTGTTTTGAAACAAAAATTTTCCAAAGTGATTTTACCGAAAGCTGCATTGACTACATTCGCAATACCTATCGGGAAGAACCGGAGTTCCTGTGGCAGAAATTTCCGGATAATGCCATTGTTCGCCGCAAGGATAATCGGAAGTGGTATGCTGTCTTTTTAACGGTGGCCAAAGATAAAATCGGGCTGGATGGGGATGGTAAAGTTGAAGTGATTGATCTGCGGGCAGCACCGGAAAATATTGATGTCTTGGTTGACGGTAAAAAGTATTTTGGCGGTTATCATATGAACAAAAAACATTGGATGACTATGGTGCTGGATGGATCAGTGCCATCCGAAGAACTGTTTCGGCGGATTGATGAAAGTCGCAGGCTGGCCGAAAAATAATTTTAAGTCGCATTTGGCAAAAAATAAAGCCTGTCGGTTGAAATATTTTAAGCGGGTGACAGGCTTATGAAAAATTTTTAAGATATCAAATCTTAAAAATTTTTCAGGATCTGTCTTATTTGCGGTTTCTGTCAGAAGTGAAATATCGGGCAGATCCTGAAAACTCTCTACATATTTTTTGCCGCTGCTACGGCGATGGTTTGGGCGATATTTTTTTTGCATAAATTTCTACTTTGTGTCCGAGCATTTGATATCCGTTTTTCAGGGCTGTTTTTTCTAATAAAAGATCCAATTCAGGGGTAGAGAATTCGATAATTTTGCCATCTTCAGTATCTACGATATGATGATGATGGCAGCCGGAATCTCCGCATTTTTCGTAGACAGCATCAGCATTGGGAAATTCGTGTTTTTCGACCAGTCCCAAATCGCACAACATATTGAGCGTACGGTAAACGGTTGCCATACCCAGTTTGGTGTCATATCGGCGGGCTGCGTTAAAAATATCATTGACGGTCAAATGAGCAGAGCTGTTTGCCAAAACCTTAAAGATT
>CABUAP010000264.1 GCA_902489675.1 uncultured Azospirillum sp.
GAATTTGCAAAGGAAAAAATAGAAATGACGACTAACCAATTGTTAATGAGCGGAAAAAAGGGGCTGGTAATGGGGCTGGCCAATGATAAGTCAATCGCTTGGGGAATTTGCCAGGCGCTGAACGCGCAGGGCGCCCAGCTCGCGATTTCCTACCAGAACGATGTTTTGGAAAAACGGGTTGCCCCGCTGGCCGCTCAGCTTGACAACGATCCGCTGTTGATTAAATGCGATGTTTCCGATTCTGCCAGTGTGGAAGCCTGCTTTAAGGAACTTGGCGAAAAATGGGGAAAAATCGACTTTGTGGTTCACGCTATTGCTTTTTCCGATAAGAACGAACTGAAAGGCCGCACGATTGATACCACGCTGGCCAATTTTACCAATACCATGCACATTTCCTGCTATTCGTTTATCGAAGCCTGCCGCTGTGCATCTCCGATCATGAACGAAGGCGGTTCGATCCTGACCCTGACATATCTCGGCGCCGAAAGAGTGCTGCCCAACTACAACATCATGGGGGTTGCCAAAGCCGCTCTGGAAGCCGCTGTTCGCTTTGCCGCGGTTGATATGGGCAAACAGGCCGTGCGCGTTAATGCCATTTCTGCCGGCCCGATCAAAACGCTGGCCGCTTCGGGGATCGGCGATTTCCGCAAGATCCTGCATTGGAACGAGTTGAATGCACCGCTGTGTCGCAATGTCACTCAGGACGAAGTCGGCAATATGGCTTTGGCTTTGCTGTCCCCGCTCGGTACGGCTGTTACCGGCGAAGTTTTGCACGTTGATGCCGGTTATCATATTGTCGGTATGATCAATCTGGACAATGCCAACGAATGCGGCAAAATGCTGGTTGAAGAATAATAAAAATACGCTTGTGTTTTAAAACCGATAAATTATAGTAAAGGCCATTGAAGACAGCCGTGTTCAATGGCTTTTCTTTTTCATAAAACAGGAGAAAACAATGGCAATAGACAGACAGACCGTCAATCGGGTGGCATTTTTGGCACGCCTGAAGATCGACGAGGATAAGATTGAGGCGACCGAAAACGAATTTAACAAAATCCTGAATTGGGTGGAACAATTAAACGAAGTAAATACCGATGAGGTTGAGCCTTTGTCGGCAGTGAACGAAACCGCTTTGGTTTGCCGCGAAGACAAAGTGACCGAAGGCAATCAGGCGGAAAAAATTCTGGCTAATGCGCCAATGGCCGAATACGGCTATTTTGTCGTACCAAAGGTTGTGGAATAAGAGGAGCAGAAAAGATGGAAAAATTGACCTCCCTGACTGTTCACGAAACATTGGACGGTTTGAAAAACAAAAGCTTTTCCGCGGTGGAATTGACCAATGACTATCTCCGCGCGATGGCAGAAAAACGCGCGCTCAACGCCTATGTGCTGGAAACACCGGAAAAAGCGCTGGCACAAGCCGAAGAATCTGACCGCCGCTATCAAAACGGAACTGCCCGTCTGCTGGAAGGGATTCCGCTTGGGGTTAAAGACCTGTTTTGTACCGAAGGCGTGCGTACCACGGCTTGTTCGCATATTCTGGACGGTTTT
>CABUAP010000265.1 GCA_902489675.1 uncultured Azospirillum sp.
CTTCCGATCTATCGTGTTCAATATCCAAGGCACCGGCACATTTATTCAAAACACCTTTTTCATATGCGGCATAGTCGTGTCGATGTTTCTTGCTCTCGCTGCTCTTTATATGACGACAAAAACCCGCATATGGACGGCTATAGGCATATTAGGACTGTTTATCTATACCTTTCGAGTTGATGGATATATAACCGGCATTGTGGAAACAACTGAAATTTACGAAAAAGAATATGCGGAGGCCACGGTTTCTCCGCAATCCGCAAAACGCAACCTTATTGTTCTTTATTTAGAATCGCTTGAGGACGGCTACAGAAACGTAAACGGCATCAACTTGTTACCGCGCTTATCATCTTTGGCCGACGAACATTATTCCTTTCCCGGTTTCCGGCAGCTTATATATACCGGTGCCACAATCTCTGCTCAGGTAGGCGGTATCTGCGCCCTGCCCTATAAAACCGAAATCAACCAGATAAATCTTTTTTCAATACTCAACGCAACATTGCCCAATGCTCGCTGTTTTCCGGATATTCTAAAACAAAACGGCTACAATACTTATTTTATTAAAAGCGGGTCGATAGAATTTGCCAATACCAAACGCTTTGTTTTACAGCATGGTTTTGATCTGGCGGAAGGAATAAACGAAATTTTGATCAAATATCCGGATATCGCCAAAAAAGCGACAGGAAACGACTGGGGAATTAAAGACAGTATAATGTATGAGTTGACAAAAGAAAAGCTCACTGAACTTGCTGCGCAAAAGCAACCGTTTCTGGTGATGATGACAACGGTGGATACCCACGAACCGACACCGTTCCTTGATCCCTCCTGTCCTAAAAATTACGGCGATAAAAGGGATATTATCTTCTGCGCGGATAAAATGGCGGCCGATTTTATCGAATGGATACAAAAACAAGACTTTTATCCTGAAACAACCATTGTTGTTATAGGCGACCATATATCTATCGGCAAAAACGATATTCTACCCCAAGACCAAAAAAGGCGCATATTTAATATGATCATCAATCCGCAACCGGGATTAACTGCTCAAAAACACCGCTGGACAACGCTTGACCTGGCACCGACAATTTTGGAAGCAGCCGGCTTTGACTGCGGCAAACTGGCTCTCGGGCGCTCTTTGTGGCAAAAAGAACCGACTTTGGAAGAAAAATACGGCCTTTCGCTTGATTTGGAATTTAACAAATCGTCGGCTTTTTATCGTCAACTGCAAGCAGCAAAAGCACAACCACAACCCAAATTTCCTTTATATACGCTCAACAAAGAGATGAAAAGAACCGATGATATACGAAAATATACGTTTTTAGCCCATGAGGAAATGGGAAAAGTGTGGACAGATCATTTAAATTTGCAGATAAAAGCGGAAAAATTAAGCGAAAAAAATATCTGCCTTAATGTCAAGTTTATTACCTTGTTTGACAAACCGCAACAGCAGAATCTCATTGATATAAAACTCAATACAAAGAAAATCGGGCAATGGAAGATTGCCCCAAACGAAAAAGCACCGTTTGAAAAAGA
>CABUAP010000266.1 GCA_902489675.1 uncultured Azospirillum sp.
TATTTTTATGCCAAACGTACGGTTCAATCTTATCCGCAGTCTTTAGAGGCGCAAAACCTGCTGGCAAATATTTGTTTGGAACTGGGCTATTATGATGAAGCGATTTTAATTTTGGCGGCATTGTACGAGAAAAACCCGGAGGACTGCTGGTTGTGCAATATGCTTTCGCAGGCTTTTCAGCAGAAAAAAGAATATGATCGGGCGCTGGAAATGGGCTGGCGTGCGGTTGTGTTGTCTAAAGGCGATAATGATCAGCACATAAATTTCGGTTATCTTTTATATGAAATTGCGGTGGAAAGTCCCGGTACGGATGTCCTTGCCTATGCGCGCAAGTGGCAGCGGGAATATAAGGACAGTCCGGTGGTCAAACATATGGCCGGCGCCATGCTCAATGCCGGTCAGATCAGTCAGATCAGCAGTGTGTATGTGCAAGATATTTTTGATGCTTTTGCTGATGATTTTGAAAGTGTTTTGGGCAGTCTGGATTATGCGGTGCCAAGCCTGATGGCCAAAACGCTGGAAGTTTTGGCACAAAATGTGAAGTTGAAAAAAATGAAGATTCTTGATGCTGGCTGCGGTACCGGATTGTGCGGCGCATATTTAAAAAAATATGCAAAATTCCGCGGGCTTGACGGGGTTGACCTTTCCGAAAAAATGTTGGAAGTTGCCCGCCGCAAAAAACTTTATACCCATTTGTATAATCAGGATTTGAGCCGCTTTTTATCCGGCCGCGAAAAAAGTTACGACCTGATTAATGCAGCCGATGTTTTTACTTATTTCGGCGAGTTGGGCAGTGTCTTTGTTTTGCTGTTTGACGCCTTAAAGCCCGGCGGGCGGGTTTTGTTCAGCATCAGCGAAAATTCTTATAATCGCGATGACTGGTTTTTGCATTTGTCGGGACGTTTTCTGCATAGTAAAAACTATGTTGAAGAGGGTTTGAAAAAACGCGGGTTTATTGTTGAAAAACTAAACCGGGTCAAACTTCGCAACGAAGGAGAAAACGAGGTCTGGGGTTGGATAGTGATGGCGCGCAAACCCTAAGACAGAAGCTGAAAAGCAAAAATAAAAACCTCTCAAGTCGAGAGGTTTTTTTAGCTTAAAAGTGTCCTGAAACAAACTTATTTTTTAGCGGTTTTTTTCGGGGCTGCTTTTTTCGCGGAAGCAGATTTGCAGGAAGCGGACTTTGCGGAAGAAGACTTCGAGCAGCAGCATTTGCCGCCGTTCAGCTGTTCAACTGCCATCATCCAGAATTTTTCATCCTGACCCTGCGGGCATCCGGCATTCTGCCAAATGTAGTAGGCTGCTTCTTTGATAGCATTTTCATTATAATTTACCATCACTTACTCCAAATAAAAAAGTTTGGTTAACATCATCTAATATACATACAAAATTTTATCCGTCAATAAGTAATCTGATATAAAATCAATAATTAATCGGCAGTAAAATTTTTTAACGAAATAAAAATGTATTTGTGATGTAATTTACTTGCAATTCTATAGATAAGAA
>CABUAP010000267.1 GCA_902489675.1 uncultured Azospirillum sp.
TAACAAAAAATTAAAATCGGGATAAAGCTGTTAATAAAATTTAATCCCCAGCTTGAACGGGGATATACAAACTACAAAAACATTTTAAAATAATATTGATTGGGCAAAACAGGTGTTGAAAACTTTTTCACCAACAATTATTTGACAAGTGTCCGTTTATGCATTATAAACCAGCATATCAAATATAACTGTTACTAACAAAACAGATTTCCGATATCAAAATCCAAATTTAACTCTCCAACCCTATCACGGATATCCCATGCATTTAAATGATTTAAAACAAAAATCCCCAAAGGATTTATTAACCGAAGCGGAAGCGCTCGGTATTGAAGACGCTTCCTCCATGCGCAAGCAGGACTTGATGTTTGCCATCTTAAAAAAAGTAGCCTCCGACGACAATGTTATTTACGGTGAAGGAACTATCGAAGTTTTGCAGGACGGTTTCGGCTTTTTGCGTTCGGCCCAGTCCAATTATTTGGCCGGTCCAGACGATATTTATGTTTCACCTGCTCAGGTAAAAAAATTTGGCCTGCGCACCGGTGACACTATTGAAGGCGAAATCCGCGCGCCGAAAGATAATGAGCGCTATTTTGCCTTAACCAAAATTAACCGTATCAATTTTGACGATCCGGAAAAATCTAAGCTGCGTATCAATTTTGATAACCTGACCCCGCTCTATCCGACCGAAAAGCTTGATTTTGACGTGATTTGCGGTGACAAAGATTATACCACCCGTATCATTGATCTGGTTTCGCCGCAGGGCAAAGGCCAGCGCGGTCTGATCGTGGCGCCGCCGCGTACCGGCAAAACCGTTATGCTGCAAAATATCGCTCATGCTATTTCAACCAATCATCCGGAAGTGTATCTGATGGTGCTTTTGATTGACGAACGTCCGGAAGAAGTTACCGACATGACCCGCTCGGTTAAAGGCGAAGTTATTTCCTCTACCTTTGACGAACCGGCAACCCGCCATGTTCAGGTAGCGGAAATGGTGATTGAAAAAGCCAAACGTCTGGTTGAAAATAAAAAAGATGTTGTGATTTTGCTCGATTCCATCACCCGGTTGGGACGTGCTTATAATACGGTTGTTCCTTCATCCGGCAAGGTACTGACCGGCGGTGTGGATGCCAATGCCCTGCAGCGCCCGAAACGTATTCTCGGTGCCGCCCGCAACGTCGAGGAAGGCGGTTCGCTGACCATTATTGCCACCGCGTTGATCGATACCGGTTCGCGTATGGACGAAGTTATTTTTGAAGAATTTAAGGGTACCGGCAATTCGGAAATTATTCTGGATCGCAAATTAACCGACAAGCGTCTGTTCCCGACCATTGATATCACCCGTTCCGGCACGCGCAAAGAAGAACTGTTGGTTGACAAAGCTACATTGACCAAAATGTGGGTTTTGCGCCGGGTGTTGATGCAAATGGGCATGACCGACGGTATGGAATTTTTGCTCGATAAACTGAAACAGAGTAAAGATAATCAAGATTTCTTTAATAACATG